>JAIOQF010000289.1 GCA_021413535.1 Verrucomicrobiota bacterium | reverse complement strand
AAGGTCTACGAGCTGACCCGGAAGCTGCCGAAGTCCGAGATGTTTGGCCTGACTTCGCAGCTCAATCGAGTCGCAGTCTCCGTTGCTTGCAACATTGCGGAAGGAAGTGCCCGCACGAGCAGCAAAGATCAGGCTCACTTCTCGCAGCTTGCCTTCAGTTCATTGATGGAGTCAGACTGCCCCATTACGGTATGTGGTGATCTTGGCTTTGCTTCACGAGAAGATGCCGCATATTTGCGCGGCCTCATTCAGGCATTATCGCGTCAGATTAACAGCCTTCGTCAGACGCAACTTGCCCGCTCCGCTCAGCACTAACAAATGTCAGCTTCAACACTTCAACTATTCAACCCTTCAACGTTGGCCGTTGTCGGCATGATCGCCGGCAACGGCGTCTATCCTGAAATTTTTGTCACCGCCGCCCGCCGCGCGGGCATGAAGGAGATCATCGCTGCCGCATTCATCGACGAGACGAAATCCGATCTCACAAAAATCGTCGACGCCATCGAATGGTTCCGCGTGGGCCAGCTCAGCAAGATGATCGCCTTTTTCAAGAAGCATGAAGTGAAACATGCGGTCATGGTCGGACAGATTGCCCCTAAAAATCTTTTTGATCTCCGCCCTGACTTCCGCACGTTGCTGATGCTGGCGCGATTAAAAAAGCGCAATGCCGAAACTCTCTTCGGTGCCATCGGCAACGAACTGGCCAAGGAAGGCATCGAACTTCTTCCAGCCACCACTTTTCTCGACGATTGCATTCCGCAAGCTGGGCACATCGCCGGCCCCAAGCCGAAAAAGCGCCGTTTGGAAGATGCACACTTTGGACTCGAGATCGCCAAGGCCTCTAGCAAGCTCGACATCGGTCAGACTGTCATCGTGAAGAATGGCACTGTGCTCGCCGTCGAGGCCTTCGAAGGAACGAATGAAGCCATCAAGCGCGGAGGCGCGCTCGGTCGTGGTAATTCCACCATGGTCAAAGTCAGCAAGCCTGACCAGGATATGCGCTTCGATGTTCCGGTGATCGGCCCCGATACCATCAGTGTCGCCGCAGAAGGAAACGTGGATGTCATCGCAGTCGAAGCGGGGAAGACCTTGTTGCTCGACAAGCAGGAGATCCTGGCACGTTGCGAACGATTGAAAGTAACGCTGCTCGCGGTAGAGTGAGGACATATTGTCCAAGTGGGTCGGCAGCCCTCTGCCGATCTTTGGATGCAGGAATGTCGACAGAGGGCTGCCGACCCACTTATAGCTCTGGCAAGCTCATCGGATTGCGCGCATGGAGTTTGTCGGCGCTGATCACGATCTTCGCACCCAGTCTCCACTCACAACTGCTCAGGCTTCTGCAGCAACTGGGCGACTCGCGCCAGCAGTCTTCCGGCACCACCGCCGTCGAGGATGCGGTGATCGAAGCTCAGAGTCAATTCAGCTTCGGTGATGGGAATGAAGCACTGCACTTCTTCACTCCAGATGGGAGCTTTGCGACCGGCACCGAGGCCGAGCACCAGATTTTGTTCGGGGAGCGGAATGGGCGTGGCCCAGACGATGCCGAAGGTGCCAAAGTTCGTGACGGTGGCGATACCGGGGCGGCTGCCGTCGTTGGGCAGTCGACGGGCGCGGGCTTTTTCTACGAGGTCGTTGTAGGTTTCCACCAGCGTGATGAGGGGCTTTTTGTCCACTTCACGAATGACGGGAACCATGACGCCGTCGTCCACTTCAACGGCAAATCCGATGTCGATGGCTCTGGGATGGACGATGCGATTGCCGACGAGTCGGCCGGCGATGGCGGTGTTTTCTGCGAGTGCGAGCGCGAGTGCACGGATGATGTAGAGCGCGGGGCCGGGTTTCGGCGTGGTTTTCTTGCGATGGGCCAGCATGGCATCCAGCACGACGGGCGAGCCGACGGTAGCCAGTGGCCGGGTCCAGCTGCGGCGCATGGAATCCGCCACGGCGATTCGCATGGGTGAGGCTTGAGAGAGGTGATGCTGGTCGAGGTTGCGCAGGAAGCCCTCGAAATCTTCCACGGTGACGCGACCACCCGCGCCACTTCCGGCGACGGCGGAAAGATCGGAAGCGTTGAGGCCGAGTTCAGTCATGCGCGCTCTCATGCGCGGGGAAATGTAACTGGCTCCCGCTGCACCAGCGGGGACGGGGAGTCCGCCGACAACGGGCTCGACGGTGAGTTGCCCAGGCTCGCGGATGGCATCGGCATCACTCACTGCAAAGTGGACGCCTTTGGTATCATCAGTGCCGCCGTTGTCTTGATGTGTTGGAGCGGGAACAACTGATGGTGGTTTTATTTCAAAACCAAGCATGCGCGCGTCTTCTTCGCTGATTTCGAGCGAGCCAAGGATCGATCCGACGGCGTAGCTGACTTGTGGTTTCGCGGTGAGGCTACCGATTTTTCCTGCGCAGGGTGCGCCGACGGTCATGACGGCCTTGTTGGTTTCCACTTCAAAAATTTCCTGCCCTGCAATCACGCTGGTCTGCGGGGCAATGAGCAGCTTCACGATGGTGGCTTCAGCGATGGACTCGCCGAGCTGCGGCATGAGGATGGGGATGGAGGGCATGGCAAATCGGAGAT
>JAIOQF010000014.1 GCA_021413535.1 Verrucomicrobiota bacterium | reverse complement strand
GATTCCCGTGAACGGGCATCCGGCGGTTTTTCTCGATGTCGCTCAACGTCGCTTCCATCTCTTCGGCCTGACCTTGGCCACGCAGGATCTCTGGCTCGCGTTTTTTCTGATCACCGGCCTCGGATTCTCGCTCTTCTACATCACGTCTTTTTTCGGTCGCGTCTGGTGCGGCTGGACCTGCCCGTATACTGTTTTTCTTGAGCACGTTTATCGCCGCGTGGAACGGTGGATCGACGGCGATGCGCCAGCCCGGCGCAAACTTGAAGACGCCCCGTGGACCGCTCCAAAAATCTTCAAGCGCATCCTCAAGCATGGCACCTTCGTCATCATCTCCGCGCTCATCGCGCACGTCTTTCTGAGTTACTTCGTCTCCCTTCGCCAGCTCTACGCCTGGATGCATGGCCCGCCTTCTGAGCATTACTTTGCGTTCGCCGTCATCCTCTTTCTCACGGGCGCGCTCTATTTTGCGTTCAGCTGGTTTCGGGAACAGTTTTGCATCATCCTCTGCCCCTACGGCCGGTTGCAGTCCGCGCTGACGGACGACAACACCGTCAACATCGGCTACGACAAGAAGCGCGGCGAACCGCGCGGCAAGGTGGGCACTGAGGGCGCGGGCGATTGCATCAACTGCCTGCGCTGCGTCCAAGTCTGCCCGACAGGCATCGACATCCGCAACGGCCTGCAATTGGAATGCATCGGTTGCGCAGCCTGCGCGGACGCTTGCGATACCGTGATGCAGAAGATCGGGCGCAAACCCGGCCTCGTGCGCTACGATTCGCTCAACGGTCTCAACGGCGGAGCGACGCACTTCATCCGCGGCCGCACCATCGGCTACAGCGTCCTGGCAATCATCGGGCTCGTCGTATTCGCGTTCTCCGCGCTCTCCGTGAAACCGATGAATGTCACCGCCACCCGCATGAAAGGCGCGCCGTTCTTCATGACCGACGGTTCCATCCGCAACCAGTTCAACGTGCAGGTCATCAACAAACACCACGAGCCCGCCCGCTTCCTTATTGAACTGCGCGATGCACCCGGCGTTCAGTTGAACCTCGCCGGTGCCGCACTGGAAGTGCCCGCGCTGGGTCAAGTGTCTCCTCTGGCGGTGCTAACGCTGCCCCAGAAAGATTTTCACGGCCCGATTGCCGTCACGCTCGTCGTCCGGGAGGACAAACCCGACGGCGCAGCCATCGAACGCAAACTCGAAATCCTCGGACCCGACACCCGACTCCAAGACAATGACTACCTCAGCCCCGACCACTACAAAAAATAGCCGCCCCTGGATCTGGATCGTCATCACTCTGGTGGTGATGGTTCTGTTCTGGTCCGTCGTCGTCACCATTGCCGTGAAGAAACTGCCGGACAGCGTTCCGGTTACTTACGTCTCGCCCCCCGCCGATGCCCACAATTAACACCACGGCCAGCGCTTTCGTCGCGGGACTCATCACCAGCGTGCACTGCGCCGGGATGTGCGGCCCGCTTGCCTGCGCGTGGCTGGTTGGAAACGCGGACCGGCCCTCGCATCCGCTGCGCGACACCTCGCTCTACCACGGTGCGCGGCTCTTCTCTTATGGTATCATCGGATTCATCGCCGGTGCCATCGGCACGCTTCCGCTGCGCTGGTTTCATCACGGCGCGGGCATTGTTCTTCCCTGGCTGCTGGTGCTGGTCTTTCTCGGCGTCGCGCTCGGTCTTGACCGCTGGCTGCCCAAGCCGCGTCTTCTAAGCAAACCTATCGCTGCGCTTCGCCTTCGGATGCTCAAGTTCGGCACCGCAGCGCGCGCTTCATTAATCGGTTTCGCCACGCCGCTGCTTCCCTGCGGTCCGTTGTATTTGATGTTCGGTCTCGCCATGGCCGGCGGCTCCGGCGCACGCGGCGCAGAGTTCACCGTCGCCTTTGGACTCGGCACGCTGCCGCTGCTGGCCCTGATGCAAACCTCCGCGCGCTGGCTCAATCTGCGCCTGAGCCCGGGTTCCATGCGGGCGAACTCGAACCATTTTGCTGCCACTAAAAAATGAACGCACCGGAAAGTTCATGCCTCCATTGCGGCACTCCCGTGCCACCGGATCGCACGCGCTTTTGCTGCGCGGGCTGTGAGCATGTCTTCACGCTGCTGACCGAAGGAGGCTTCGATAACTTTTACAATCTGCGAGGTAATTCCACTCTCGCGCCCGTGCCGCCCCAGGCCTTGCGCGAGCGCGACTGGCAATGGCTGGAAGAATTGGCCGCGCAAGCAGAAGCCCGCACCAGCGATGCATCGTCGGTGCAGCTTGATCTTGCCGTGCAGGGACTTTCCTGCCTGGGTTGCGTCTGGCTGATCGACAGCGTCTTTAAGCCCCTGGCCGGAGCCCAGCGCATCGAGATCCAGCCTACACGCGGTCTGATGCGCGTGACCTGGCATCGCGGTGTTTTCAACTTCACGGACTTCGCGCGACGCGTGCAGCAATTTGGCTATCTGCTCGGCAAAGGCGGAGCCGTTCCCGCGGGCGAAGTTTTCTCCCTCGGCCGGCGCACCGGGGTCTGCGCAGCGTTTGCCCTGAATGCGATGGCATTTTCACTGCCGGCGTATCTCGGCATGGAACGGACATTTCTTTTTGCCTCATGGTTTGATCTGATTGCCGCGTGCTCGGCCACACTCGCGTTGCTGGTTGGCGGCAGTTATTTTGCGCAGCGTAGTTTCGCAGCGCTACGTCGCGGCGTGCTCCATATCGACACGCCGATCACGCTCGGCATTGCGGCGGCCTGGCTCGGCTCGATGGCCGGCTGGCTTGGCGGTGTGAACGAACTCCGGTATTTCGATTTCGTCGCCATCTTCATTTTTCTCATGCTGGCGGGCCGCTGGCTCCAGCAATCAGCGGTGGAACGCAACCGGCGGCGTTTGCTGCAAAGCACGAGCATTCCCGAAAGCGTCACCAAAACGGATGCAGCAGGAAACAAGGAAATCGTGCCGATTGCCCAGCTCGCGCGCGGTGATGTGCTCCTGATCAAACCCGGCGAAGTGTTTCCTGTTACCTGCACGCTCCAGAGCCCGCACGCCACACTCAGCCTCGAATGGATCAATGGCGAAAGCGAAGCAGCCAGCCGCAACGAAGGTCAACATATTCCCTCCGGCGCGCTGAACATCGGCACCCTCACGGTCGAGGCTACAAGCCTCGAACCCTGGGATACTTCGCTGTTGCACCAGCTCGCGGACACCACGGCCGCCACCAGCTCCGCTCCATTGCTCGCGGGACTTTTAAGCGGCTATCTCGCGGCGGTGGTTCTGATCGGCATCGCCGGGTTCGCTTACTGGTTCGCCCATGGCGCGGATGCGGGACACGCCCTGCAAATCATGATTTCCGTTTTCGTCGTGTCCTGTCCTTGCGCGCTCGGCGTGGCCACTCCGTTCGCGGACGACATGGCAGCGACCACCATGGAACGCCTCGGCGTGTTCGTGCGCGCGGCGGGCATCTGGCAAAAGTTGGCGCGGGTGCGCACGATCGTATTCGACAAGACCGGCACGCTGACCATGGAAAATCCGCAACTCATCAACCCGGAAGCACTCGATGCGCTCAACGCGCCGGAGAAGTCCGCCCTGCGGGTGTTGGTGGCGGCGAACCTCCATCCCGTGAGCCGGAGTCTGTTCGAGGCCCTCGGCGCGATGCCGGAGAAACATAACATGACTGTCGAGGAGATAATCGGCCAAGGCGTGAAATTCACGGACGACCAGGGAAAAACATGGTCTCTGGGCCGGCCCGGGTCTCGCGCGGAAGAAGCGGACACGATCTTCACCCGAGACGGCGTCGAACTTGCGGCCTTCCGCTTCCGCGAGTCACTCCGACCGCAGACCGTGGCCGCCTTCGATACCTTGCGAAGAAAGCATTTTGCCATGCATTTGCTGAGTGGCGACCGCACGGAAAAGGTTGCACGCACCGCGCAGTTGCTGCAAATCCCGCCAGCCAGCTGGCGCGCGGAAATGACGCCCGCAGAAAAAGCCGCGCAAGTGGCCGCGCTCGATCCACAGCGCACGCTTTATCTGGGCGATGGCGCGAACGACAGCCTCGCATTCGCCGAGGCCTTGTGCACCGGCAGTCCGGTGACCGGCCGGAATTTTTTGGAGCACAAGGCAGACTTCTATTTCCTGGGCAACAGCTTGCGTTTCCTGCCCGACTTGCTCGACACCGCATCGCGGCGCCGTCGCGCCGTGCGCCAGGTATTCGCCTTCGCAGTGACTTATAACATTGTCACCATCATCGTCTCGCTCACAGGCCACATGAGCCCGCTGCTGGCGGCGATCCTGATGCCCTTGAGTTCGCTGGCAACGATCGGCATCGTCCGCTTGTCCTGCTCCGCCCGGCCCCGTGAACGCATCCAGAGCCGGGTGCAGACTGCGCCCCTCGCAAAGCAAATACTGCGTAGCATGTCGGCCCCGGTCATCGTAGACTGATCAACAACCCATTCCACCATGAAAAAATTCCACCGCATTCTCGTCGGGCTTGATCTCTCACCGCAAAGCCGGAACGCCCTCCGCGAAGCCGCCCGCCTCGCGGCTTTCGATGAGTCTACGCTTATCGCGTATCATGTCATTGAACAGGAACTGGCAGACGCCATCGGACAGTCGCTGAAACTGGACGGAGCGGGTGTGATCGCGCACATCGGAAAAAGCGTGGAGCATTTCATCACCGACTCCGGAGTGGATGTGGCAAATTTGAAATGTGAAATCGCCGTGGGTCATGCGTTTGTCGAACTCTTAAAGGCCTGCGAAGTGCACGAGATTGATCTGCTGGTGCTGGGTTCCCGCGGTTCGCAGCACGGGCCGGGGAGCATCGGCACCATCGCGGCCAAATGCATCCGCAAAGCACCGCTGGATGTGCTGGTGGTAAAAGAAGACATCACTGGGCCGCACCAGCACATCATTGCGTGCGTGGATTTGTCCGAGACCTCCGCGAAGGCCCTGCAACTCGCCCGGCGTATCGCCGAGCAAGATGGCGCGGCGCTGGACTGCCTATACATCGATCAGTCCGCGCTGGCTCTGGCGGCGGACTACGGCGGCTATCTGCCGGCCTTGCCATCGGGGGGTGTTTCCAATGCCGCGTTGTGGCAGAAGGAGTTGGACACCTTTGTGGAACCGCTGCTGCGCAACAGCAGCATCGAGCGGCGGCGCAACATCGTCATGGAGCGCATGAGCATCCGTGAGGCCATCATGGAACACACCAACGAAACCAAGGCCACACTCGTCACCCTCGGCACACGTGGCAAGACCGACCTCCGCTCGCTCATCATGGGCACCACCGCTGAGAAAATTGTCCAGCATGCGCCCTGCTCGATTCTTGCGGTCAAACCTGACGGATTCGAATATCACGCCGCCTGAACGCCAGGAGAGTGATCATGCAGCCATTTCCCTCATCAGATCAAAAGACAGGAGTGCCGGGCCTCCAGCCATCCAGCGTTTGCACGATGCATGGAAAGCTTGAGGAACCTGAAGAAATGCGAGCGCTGCTGGCAGAACTCAACCACACCCGAGATGCCTTGCGCGATAGCGAGGAGCGCAATCGCGGCATCGTCGAAACCGCAGTCAACGCCATCATCACCATCAATGAGCGCGGCATCATCGAGAGTGTGAACACCGCAACCGAGCGCATGTTCGGCTGGACCAAGGAGGAAATGATCGGACAAAATATTTCCATGCTCATGCCCGAGCCGTATCGCGGGCAGCACGACAGTTATCTCGAACGCTATCGACGCACCGGCGAGCGCAAGATCATTGGCATCGGTCGCGAGACCGTCGCAGTGCGCAAGGACGGCAGTGTCTTTCCCATGGATCTTTCCATTGGTGAAGTGCCGCTCGCCGGGGGACGGGTGTTTACCGGCATCATCCGCGACATCACCGAGCGCAAGGATCTCGAGCAGAAAATTCTCGAACTCAGCGAGGAAGAGCAGCGCCGCATCGGCCAGGACATTCACGACGATCTCTGTCAGCAGCTTTCCGCCATTGGCTGCCTCGCGCAGGTTGTGCAGCAGAAGCTCCGGCACGCCGGCAACGAGGACGCCGCCAATCTTTCGGAAGTGGTTCACCTTGTCTCCCAGGCCAACGCTCGGGCCCGGGAAATGTCGCGCGGCCTCGTGCCCGTGGTGCTGGAATCGGAAGGGCTCATGTCCGCACTTGGCGAACTGACGAACGGCACGGAAAAAATCTTCCGCGTCTCCTGCCGCTTCTGGTGCGATAAGCCGGTGCTGGTGCGCGACAACAAAATTGCCGTCCAGCTCTACCGCATCGCCCAGGAGGCAATGGGCAATGCCATCAAGCACAGTCATGCCGACCGCATTGAGCTTTCACTTTCAGCCGCCGATGGCCAGATCGTCCTCCGCATCCGCGACAACGGTGTCGGCATCCCTGATCACGCACCCGGGCGTGGCACTGGGCTGGGCTTGCTCACCATGACCCATCGTGCAAAAATGCTGGGTGGCCGGCTCACGGTGGGACCGGATGAAACAGGGGGCACAGAAGTCGTGTGCAGCGTGCCGCTGATAGAACCCACGAGCAAACCAAGCGCACCATGAAAAAAGTTAAGAAACGCATCCTGCTGGTCGATGATCATCCGATCATGCGTCATGGCCTGGTGCAGTTGATCAACTGCGAAGCCGACCTGCAAATCTGCGGCGAGGCCGGAAGCTCCGCCGATGGATTGCGCGCCGTGGAAAAACTTCAGCCCGATCTTGTCATTGCCGATCTCACCCTGCCGGACAAACACGGTCTGGAGTTCATCAAGGATCTGCACGCCATGTTTCCCGGCACGCTGGTGCTGGTGCTCTCGATGCACGATGAATCCCTCTACGCCGAGCGCGCCCTGCGGGCCGGTGCGCGAGGTTATCTCATGAAGGAAACCGCGGCGGACCATGTCGTAAAGGCGGCGCATCGAGTTCTGGAGGGTGGCATTTATCTCAGTGAAAAAATGTCAGGGCAACTCCTGGAAAGCATCGCGGGCCAGCGCAAAACGACCCATAGCTCGTTGCTGGAACGGCTCACCGACCGCGAGTTGGAAGTGTTGCAACTTATCGGTCAGGGCAAAGCCACGCGTCATATCGCGGAGCAGCTTCACGTGAGCGCGCGAACCATCGACGCTCATCGCGCCCACATGAAAGATAAACTCCAGCTCGCCGATGGCGCGGCGCTGGTGCACTACGCCGTGCGCTGGGTGGAGAACGCTGGCGGCAACGGGGTATAAAAGCGGCTACTGGATTCCCCTACGCCGGACTACGGATTCCAGCATCAGGCAAAGCCGTAGGGCCTACGAATATCGTGCTGCGCATTTCTTGCCTAGGATCGGGCGTAACCCAAACCAAACGCCATGAACACCGCATCCAAAAACAACGAATCCGCCGATCTTGTCACGCGTCTCCTCCATAGCGACATCTTTGAGCGCTATCGCGAAGCCTTTCGCGTCACGACTGGCTGTGCTCTGCGCATCGTGCGCGACGAACTCCACCAACACGACAAGAGCGCAAATTATTCATTCGTCACTGAACTTTGCGTTCCGGTTTCACTCAGTGGACGTCCGTTTATTCATCTCTGTGCTGAACCGATCCGCATCAGTGACAAGACCACCTCCCGATTTGAAGACGCCGCACGTCAGATGCTCGATGAAGGCTGCACCCCGAGCGATCTCCGCGCCGCGCGTCACTGGTTTGACAAGCTTCCGGTCATGACTTCAGACCGCGCTCATGCCGTGGAAACCATGCTGCAATTTTTCGGAACGCAGCTCGGCGAATACGCCGAGCGTCTCTTCTTGCAAACTGCAGACGGCGAACCGGAGTCCGTGAAACGCGCGCGCCAGTTCATCCTTGGCCATCTCACGGAACCGATGGCCTTGGAAGATGTTTCGCGCCATGCCGGCGTCAGTCCTTTCCACTTCTGCAAGGTTTTCAAGCGCGCCACCGGCATGACCTTCACTGAATTCGTCAACCGCGCCCGGGTGGAGCAGGCCAAGCGTCTCCTTCTTAAACCGCAAGCCCGCATCACCGAAGTCGCCTACGACGTGGGCTTCCAGTCGCTCTCGCAATTCAACCGCAGTTTCCGCCGGGTGACCGCAAGCTCACCCACGGAATATCGCACCCACGCACGCAAGCCCGCGCTCGTTGCGGCTTGATCATCACTCATGAGTGCGCGGCACGGCTTCCCCGTGCTGGCGCACCTTCCACACCGTATCCTCCGGCAGCACGCCGGAGAAATTTGCCAGTGGATGAATCACAGAGCGACGGCCGATCAGGCTGCCGGGGTTGATCACGCTGTTGCAACCGATTTCGGCATGGTCGCCAATGATCGCGCTGAATTTCTTCAAGCCGGTCGCGATGCGTTCCGCGACATGCTTCACGATGACCTCGCCGCGGTCCAGTCGCACATTGGAAAGGATCACACCCGCTCCGAGATGCGCTTTGTGCCCGAGGATGGCGTCGCCCACATAATTGAAATGCGGCACTTCGCAGCCATCGAAAAGGATGCAGTTCTTGAACTCGCAGGAGTTTCCAAGGACGCAGCCGTCGCCAACGATGACATTCTCCCGGATGTAACATCCACTGCGGATCTGGCAGTTTTTGCCAATCCAGGCCGGTCCTTTGATCATCGCACCGGGCTCAACGATGGTGCCTTCGCCGATGAAGACTCGGTCACCGATCATCGCATTCTCATGCACTTTACCGAGCAATGCCGGCTTGAGATTTAATTCCAGATAGGGAGCGATCTGTAACAACACACTCCAGACCGGCTTGCCATCTGCAAACAACCCGCCGTGCGCGGTGTGCGCCAGATCGAGATAGTCGCCGGCAGTGAACATCGGTTGCTGTGGGTTACACCGTCATCACTTCCTTCTCTTTCGAAATGACGTGCTGGTCGATTTCGACAATCTTTTTATCGGTCACAGTCTGAATCTCTTTTTCTCCGCGACGCTGGTCGTCCTCGGTGATGACGCCGTCTTTCTGGCTCTTCTTCAACCCCTCGAGTGCATCGCGCCGGGCAGAGCGGACGCGAACGCGGGCCTCTTCGGCCATCTGCTTGATGGTTTTCACCATCTGAACGCGGCGTTCTTCGGAGAGCACTGGCACGGGCAGGCGGATCACCTTGCCTTCGACGGAAGGGTTCAGGCCGAGCTTGGATTCATTGATGGCGCGCTCGATGTCCT
Source organism: Verrucomicrobiota bacterium (assembly GCA_021413535.1). GTDB lineage: Bacteria > Verrucomicrobiota > Verrucomicrobiia > Verrucomicrobiales > Verrucomicrobiaceae > VFKE01. Next base: position 11,451 of record JAIOQF010000014.1, on the reverse strand, counting down.
TGATTGTGGCTGGATCGAAGGGCTCGATGCGGATGAGGCGCGGTTCCGGCGTGGAGATCATGGCCAGTTGCTTGAGCTTCATATGGCTGCCGTAGCTCTGCACCATGACGTCGATGTTTTCCACCAGCGCCGGGGAGGCTTTCCCGGTGCGCACAGCGGCGAATTCATGAATGGCGTGTTCGACGGCCTTGGTCATGGCGTCGGTGGCGTTTTTGATAGAGGCGTTGACGGGCATATGCTTGAAATGCTGAATTTTGAATGATGAATGCTAAATGAATTTCTTCACGCAGTGACGAGGGTGCCGATGGGCTCGCCGATGAGTGCGCGGTGAATGTTGTTCGGCTCGTTCATGGAGAACACGATGATGGGCATGTTGTTTTCCTGGCAGAGACTGAAGGCGGTGGCGTCCATGACCTGAAGACGTTTGCCGAGGCATTCCTGATAAGTGATTTTCTCGTAGCGCTTCGCGTCGGGGTTCTTGTGAGGGTCGCTGTCGTAGATGCCGTCCACCTTGGTCGCCTTGAGCACGACCCCGGCCCCGATTTCGCTGGCGCGTAGGGCAGCGGTGGTGTCAGTGGAGAAAAAGGGATTGCCGGTGCCGCCGCCGAAGATGACGACGCGGCCCAGTTCGAGATGGCGCATGGCGCGACGACGGATGAAGGGCTCGGCCACGTTCTCCATCTTGATGGCGCTCTGCACGCGAGTGGGCACATCCATCGCTTCCAGCATCGACTGGAGCGCCAGTGAATTCATCACGGTGGCCAGCATGCCCATGTAGTCTGCGGTGGCGCGTTCCATGCCGCGATTGCTGGCGCTAACGCCACGCCAAAAATTTCCGCCACCGACGACGAGTGCGATTTCCAATCCCGCTTGATGTGCCGTCTTGATCTGCGAGGCGATGTTCTCGACGATGGGCGGCGAAATATTATCATGACTCCCAACTTCGCGCAGTGCTTCGCCGCTAAGTTTGAGGAGGACCCGCTTATGATGTCGTCTGCCGTCGTCTGCCATAATTGACTGGATTCCGTCCATCAAACATGATGCAGCGCAAGGATGCAAAGACAAAACGCGCGACTCTTGCTGTCTCAGGGCTGGCGCGAACTGGCTACTCCCACCACGATGGCAGTCCCGGCTTCGTCTCTTTAATGATTTGCCGAATGGCGCGTTTCTCGGTCGTGGGCAGATAGGCGAATGCAGGGTCCGGTGAATTCTCCTTCAAGGCATTCCAGAGTTTAGCTTCGACACTTTGTTTGATAAACGGATGCATGCCGTCCCAGAGCGATGAATAAATCATGTAGCTGCAACGGTGTTTCAGCAGGCGCGTCATGAGATCGAGCTCGCGCAGGGACAATCCGGTGGCGGAGGCTTTTTTCACTCCAGTGAAATCGCGCAGAAACGTTTCCTCGCCCTGCACCGGAGCCGGAAGCTTCGCTTCGTCAGCAAATAGAATATATCGCACCAGTCCGGTCGCGAGGTCATTCAGCGCCGCAGTGTCGGCACTGGCGAGTTTTCCCTGGCCAGCCGCGAACTTCTCCCGCGCGCTGTAATTGGCTTCAATCACGCGATTGGTGAAGCCAACCTGATGCTCGTGAATAAGATGCGGCACGATGTCACTCGTGGGCACGAGATAGTTTTGCAGGTCAAAGATCGCGCCCGGCGGATTCGGTCGAGTGGTCAGCTTGCCCTGGTAATAATCACCCAGTGTGTTGGCCTTCGTGGGGAAATCCAGCTTTGAGGTCACATGCCAGCCGCCGTAGCGTTCGGCAAAGGGGACGCCGTGGCCGCTGGCTTCTCGACGAAATCCAACGAGCGGCCCGCCGTTGTCGCCAGAAATCACGGACTCGACGAACAAGCCAGGAACATGATGCGAGAACGACCCGGCATGGCAGTTGAAACAGCGATTTGAGCGATCAAGCAGCGGCGCCTCACCGCCGCGCGGAATTTGGAAGATGTAAAAAATTGCACCGAGTTCAGGATCGAATGATGCAATCTCGATCCGCCCGCCTGGCACATAGCCGACGTAGGTGTCCTCGTTGAAATAGAGTGCCCGGGGATTCGTGGGTGAAATGAGATTGCTCTGCAAGCTGGTGACGGAGAAGACCAGCAGCTGCGAACTGAGCGGAATCTCCAGCGCCCGCAACAGACTGGAGAGATAAGCGTTCGGCGTGCGCTCATCGAGCTTCATCGAGCCGCTTTTTACTTGCTCAAAAAGTTTCGTGAATCGGTCACGCGGCGGCTGCGTCCAGTAGTTGTGTGGCGGCGCCGTGAAATCCTTAATGTCGGCAGCAGGCGCGATGACGACCATCATCAAGATGACGATGAAATGGCAAACGACGGCTGCGGTTCTGGGCATGATTATAAAACGAATGTATCGGCTCTCGGGTTTCGCTTATCAAGCGCGCGAAGTATGTCTTGCCACCGCTGCGTTTGCAGGGAAGCAATCGTTCATGCTTGGAACTGCATCACGCGGATTACTTCTCCTGACGGCTCTGCTGGCCATCAGGACGCCACTGGGTGCGCAGTCATTTCGTGAACAGGCCACGAACGCCTATCGCAGTGGTGATTATCAAGCGGCAGCGGCGTTTTACGAAAAATCGGTGGCCGCCGCCTTGAAGGTGATGAAGGAGGATGATCTGAATCTCATCGAACGACGGGCAGAACTCGGTGAAGCCTATCGCGCAGCGGGGCGAAACGAAGATGCCATTAAGCAGCTCAGCTATGTTTGGAAACGCACCCGATTCGATGCGGAAAACAAGAGGCGGTGGAATGCCCAGGAAGGCACCCTGGCGCTGGCTTATGCGGAGAAGCTCGGGCGCGTCTATCAATCGACCGGCCGCTATCAAGATGCGCTGCTCATTTTCAGCACCGGACTTTTTGACGCCCAACGAAGCAATCACGACGGAGACGCGCTTCAATTTGCCGCGCTGCTGGCGGAGACGCAATTCGTCGCTAAGAACGATGTCGAAGCCGCGAATCTCGCCGCGCAAGCCTTTGCCATGGCGGAGAAACTCACGGCGAGCCCGGTGCTGCAGATGCGGGCGCTAGCGCAGTTGAGTTCTGTCTGCCTGCGGCATAACCAGCTCGGACTGGCCAAACCGATGGCCCAGCGCGCACTGGAGATCGCAAAACAACACGAGCCGGCCACAAGCGTGGTGATTGCCGGATATCAGACGGAACTGGCGAAGGTGCTGTTGCAAACCGGCGCACTGGACGAGGCGGAGCCGCTGTTGCGAGAGGCGCAGGAAACCATTCTGGCAAATTATACCGAGAAAACACCGCAGGGCACACGACTGATCGATGTGCTGCTGGCGGAGGCGGATCTTCATTTAAAACGCAATCAGCCCGACAAGGCGCTGACGAAGGCGCGGGATGCGGTCGAAATCTGCCGGAAAAAATTGCCCGCGCTCGATGCCAGAACGGGGCGTTCGCTAAAAAAACTCGCGGACACCGAGATGGCGCTGAATCGTCCTGTAGATGCGAAGCCGCACTACGAACAGGCGTTGATGATATTAGAAGAAGTGCTGGGGCCGGATGATCCTTTCACGACGGAGACCCGCGCGCATGTAAAACAGCTCAGCGCAGCAGTCGTCAGCCCTGCAGCGTCTTCTGCTTCGCCCGTCCCAGGAAAATAAGATTCCGCAAGTAGAGAAAGGGCAGGAACGCATTCATCAGAATCAGCGGTGCCTTGTCCACGTGAATGAGGTAGATGGTGTTAATGACACTGCCCCAGAACGAGCAATACCAGAACGAAGGCGGGACCGTGAGTCGCTTATTTTTTTCCGTCGAAAGCCATTGGATAAGAAACCGCGCGCTGAACAAGCCGCCGCCGAGGAAACCAACGAGAGTCCACCAGATGGAATCGACATAGAGCCATTCTCCGATGTGCGGTGTGAGATAGGATTCGAGAAAGGCGATCGTGGGAGGCATGGGAAGTCCTGCCATGCGATAAAATAGGGTGAACCGCAAGCAAGGAAATGCGCGCTACCCCATCAACTTCTCCGTGTTGCCTCCTTGGCGGAGTTCGACAGGAATCTGGCCGACGAAACGTGGCTGAAGACCAATGTGAATAAAGATGTCGTTGATCTGAGTCAGGGTGATGCGCTGCGGATCGTCGATCTCGAAATAAACCATGTCATGCGGGGCATCCACCTTGTAACGGGCGGCCAGCATGTCCATCTGGTGACTGAGTTGCATGAGTTTATCGCCGGCGCGGAGACCGGGGGCGTAGACGAGGAGTTCGGTCATGGGGTGCCTTGGTTGCGGAAGTTTAACCGGCGGAGGCGGCGCTTGTCCAGCACGCACTGGCAAAACCTCCCTGACTCCCAGCTTGCACCCCCCGCCCACGCGTGCGACTTAAGCCGCCGTTTGCCCACGCCACGCGCTCATGCCTAAAGACACCTCCATCAAAACCATCCTCGTCATCGGCTCCGGTCCCATCGTCATCGGCCAGGGCTGCGAATTCGACTACTCCGGCGTCCAGGCCTGCAAGGCTCTGCGTGAAGAAGGCTACCAAGTGGTGCTCATCAATTCCAATCCGGCCACCATCATGACGGACCCGGAGTTCGCGTTTCGGACCTACATCGAGCCCATCACGCCAGAAATCGTCGAGAAAATCATTATCAAGGAAAAGCCCGACGTGCTGCTGCCCACACTCGGTGGTCAGACCGCGCTGAATACGGCCATGTCGCTGCATCGTGCCGGAACGCTAGAAAAGCACGGCGTGCGCATGATCGGCGCGAAACCGGAAGCCATCGAGAAGGGCGAGGACCGTCTTTTGTTCAAAAACGCCATGCTCAAAATTGGGCTCGATCTGCCACAATCCGGCGTGGCGCACACCATCGAGGAAGCGCGGAAGATTGCCGAGCAGATCGGCACGCTGCCGCTCATCATCCGCCCGGCCTACACGCTCGGCGGCACCGGCGGCGGTATCGCTTACAACAAAGAGGAATTTGAAACCATCACGGCCAGCGGACTCGATCTCTCGCCGGTCACGGAAGTGCTCATCGAGGAGAGCTTGCTCGGCTGGAAGGAGTTCGAGATGGAGGTCATCCGCGACAAGGCGGACAACTGCGTCATCATCTGCTCCATCGAGAACCTCGACCCCATGGGCGTGCATACCGGCGACTCAATCACCGTCGCGCCGATCCAGACGCTCACGGATCGCGAATACCAAATCATGCGCGACTTCTCCTTCGCCTGCATCCGTGAGATCGGCGTGGAGACGGGTGGATCCAACATCCAGTTCGCCGTGCATCCCGACACGGGCCGCATGATCGTCATCGAGATGAATCCACGCGTCAGCCGCAGCTCCGCGCTCGCGTCAAAGGCCACCGGCTTCCCGATTGCGAAGATCGCCGCGAAGCTCGCGGTCGGTTACACGCTCGATGAGCTGAAGAACGACATCACGCGCCACACGCCCGCCGCCTTCGAGCCCACAATCGACTACGTCGTCACCAAGATCCCTCGTTTCACCTTTGAGAAATTCCCCGGTGCCAACGAAACGCTCACCACGCAGATGAAATCCGTCGGCGAAGCCATGGCCATCGGCCGCACCATCAAGGAGAGCCTGCAAAAGGCCCTGCGCAGCCTGGAGATCAAACGCTTCGGCCTCATCGGCGATGGTGCCGACAAGGAAGTCGATGACGAGACGCTCACCACCAAGCTCACCGTGCCCAACGCCGAGCGCATCTTCTTCCTCGGCCAGGCCTTCGCGAAGGGCTGGGATGTCGAGAAGGTGTTTTCGCTAACCAAGATTGATCGCTGGTTCTTGAGGCAGATTGAGGAGATTGTTGAAGCGGAGAAACAGATCGCCATCAACACCTCGGATCATTTGTTCAGCCTGATCCCAGCAGACAAGTTGAACGACGAAAGCAAGGCCGCCGCCCTCAGCGGTTACATGCGCAAAATGAAGAAGCTCGGCTTCTCCGACAAGCAACTCGCCGTGCAGTATGGCATTCCCGAAACTGCGCTCCGTGCGGGTCGCAAGAAATATGGTCGTATGGCGATGAGTGCGAAGTCACCGATTCCGAAAAGAAAAAAGTGATCATCCTCGGCGGCGGCCCCAACCGCATTGGCCAGGGCATCGAGTTCGACTACTGCTGCGTCCATGCCAGCTTCGCCCTGCGCGAGCTCGGCTACGAGACCATCATGGTCAATTCCAACCCCGAGACCGTCTCCACCGACTACGACACCTCCGACAAGCTCTACTTTGAGCCGCTCACCCTCGAAGACGTGCTCAACATCTACGAACGCGAAAACGTCAACGACCAGGTGCTCGGCGTCATCGTCCAGTTCGGCGGCCAGACCCCGCTGAATCTCGCCAAAGGCCTCGAAGAAAACGGCGTCCGCATCATCGGCACCTCGCCGAAGAACATCGAACTCGCCGAAGATCGCAAGATGTTCGCCAAGCTGCTCGACGACCTCGGTTTGCACCAGGCCGAAAGCGGCACCGCCACCTCGTTGGAGGAGGCCCTCGCCATCACAGCGCGCATTGGTTACCCCAGCCTCGTGCGCCCCAGCTTCGTGCTCGGCGGCCGCGCCATGCAGATCGTCTATAGCGACGCCGAACTCACCCACTACATGAAGAACGCCGTCGAGGCCACGCCCGACCGCCCCGTGCTCGTGGACCGCTTCCTCGAAGACGCCACCGAGGTCGATGTCGATTGCATCAGCGACGGCGAGACCACCGTCATCGGTGCCATCATGGAGCACATCGAAGAAGCCGGCATCCACTCCGGCGACAGCGCCTGCGTCATCCCGCCCTTCAGCCTCAGCGCCGCCATGCAGGACCGCATCCGCGACGCCGCCAAAAAGCTCGCCAAAGCCCTCAACGTGCGCGGCCTCATGAACATGCAGCTCGCCGTCAAAGGCGACGACTTGTATGTCATCGAAGTCAATCCTCGCGCCTCCCGCACCGCGCCCTTCGTCAGCAAAGCCATCGGCGTCCCGCTGCCCAAACTCGCCGCCAAGATCATGGTCGGCAAGACCTTGAAGGAACTCGGCTTCACCGAAGAAGTCATCCCCAAGCATCACAGCGTCAAAGAAGCCGTCTTCCCCTTCAGCAAATTCACCGGCGTGGACATCATCCTCGGCCCCGAGATGAAAAGCACCGGCGAAGTCATGGGCATCGACTACGACCTCGGCATGGCCTTCGCCAAGAGCCAGATGGCCGCCGGCGGCACCCTGCCCACGAAGGGCAACGTCTTCATCAGCGTCAAAGAAACCGACCGCCCCAACGTCGTGAGAATCGCCAAAGGCTACGCCGACCTCGGCTTCACCCTCTACGCCACCAGCGGCACCGGCAGCGTCATCACCGACGCCGGCATCCCCGTCAACATCCTCCCCAAACTCGCCAGCGGCCAGCGCCCCAACGTCATCGACCTGATGAAGAACAAGGACATGGCTTTGGTGATCAACACGCCAAGCGGCAAAAATCCGCGTGAGGATGAAGTGAAGATCAGAACGGCGGCGATGCAGAATCGCATTCCGATCATGACAACGCTCCGTGGTGCTGATGCGGCCTTGCGGGCGATCAAGTCACTGCAAGGCAGCGAGGTGCAGGTGCGGGCGTTGCAGGAGTATCACAAATAATAGAGAGGAGCGCGGACACTCTTGTCCGCTTCATTCAACTTCGCGGGTTCACTTCGTGGCTGCGCAACGCCGCCTAATTTTTAAATTGCGGGCAAGAGTGCCCGCGCTCCCTTTGCATGATGAAGTTCTTCAATCCGCAGACGGACACGAAGACCACTCATCACAAGCTCCCGCACTGGCAGCAGGATAACGTTGCCATCTTTGTGACGTTCCGGCTCGCGGATTCGTTGCCGAAGCAGCTGCTCGATTCGTGGCTCACAGCACGCGAGGCATTTTTAACTTCTCATCCGAAACCGTGGGATGATACCACCGAAGCAATTTTTCACGCCCAGTTCTCGGACAAGCTCGACGAATACCTCAACGCGGGTCACGGTTGTTGCGCGCTGCGAGATTCAGTGGTCGCCAAGATCGTCGCCGATCGATTTCATCGACTCGACGACCAGCGCTATCTGCTCTGGAGCTACGTCATCATGCCCAATCACGCGCATGTGCTCTTCACGCCAGAAAGCCACGCGGCGCTTCCGGCTATCATCGGAGGATGGAAAGGTGTCTCGAGCCGTCTGATTCACAAGGCGGGCCTGAGCGCGCTCAACCCCTTCTGGCAGCCGGAATATTTCGACCGCCTCGTCCGAAGTCCCGAGCACTTCGAGATGATCCGAACATACATTCGGGAGAATCCTGCCAAAGCTGGATTGAAAGCCGGGTTCATTTTGTGGGAGCAAGGCTGAATGAGAGGAGCGCGGGCACTCCTGCCCGCAATTTGAATAATATGGCGGCGAAGCCGCGAAAATGAAGATGCGGACAAGAGTGTCCGCGCTCCTCTCAAGGCATAAGCAGCATAGATCGCATTTCATTTGTCATTGATAAAACTGTGCAGCCGAGCCATAGGCAAATCTGAGTTTAAAAAAAATTGTAGCCAATGAATCAAAACATGAAAACTAAAATCCTGAAGCCATTCGCGCTGGCGTTGCTGGCAACACTCGCCTCTTGCTCATCCACCCAGTCGGGAGCGGATCTGACGGTGAGCCAGAAACCGACAATCGCCGGGGAGATGGCGCAGCCGTCTTTCCACACGAAAGGCACACCCACGGGCAAGCCGACTGGCCCGCTCAAGCCGGGAGAGTATTGGTGGAATCCGCAACTCTCGCCAGCCGGTCCGGTGGTGGTGCTGGTGAGCCTGCCGCTGCAAACGGTCAGTGTGTATCGCAACGGCATTCTGGTCGGTCGTTCTTCCGTCAGCACCGGCGCGAAGGGCCACGAGACGCCAGCGGGTGTTTTCACGATCTTGGAAAAAAATCAGACTCATTACTCAAAGACCTACGATGACGCGCCGATGCCAAACATGCAGCGGCTGACCTGGAGCGGTGTCGCGATGCATTCGGGTAACCTTCCCGGCCATGCCGCCAGCCACGGCTGCATCCGCATGCCGTATGATTTCTCGACATTGCTCTTCTCCATCACCACGCGGGGAGCCACGGTGGTCATCGGTGATGCCAGGAACACGCAGCCCCACTTCGCGGCGAATCCGGGCCTGATGCTGGCGCCGAAGGATTTTAATCCCTCGATGATTAAGCCGATGGCCAAGGGCGAATATGACTGGCGTCCCGAACGCAGCAGCAAGGGCCCTGTCACCATCCTCGTCAGTTCGGCGGATGGTGTGATCTATGTTTATCGCAACGGGGAGCCGATTGGTCGGGCGTCCGTTTCGGTGAAGGGCAGACTCGGGGACCACGTCTTCACTTTGCTCGATGGCGTGAGCAAGGGAGCGAGTCCCTACGCACCAGGTCATGCCGCGCGGAGATGGATGAGTGTCAGCGGCGGCGGCAGCTCGCCTCATGATCTAGCTCCGAAGGTGAAGTTCTCTCCCGAATTCGCCCAGAAGCTCGACGACGTGCTGTCCCCCGGTGCGACGATCATCGTGACCGATAAGCCAGCGGCGCGGAAGTCATTGCGCGACATTAATATTCTCACCAATTGAGTGAGACCTGGTTGCCATGCATTGAAGCAAGCACAGACTCAGTGCGCATCTGACTGACGCGGTCCAAGCGTGATCGGCGCGATGGGGCCACGGAATGGAACCACTTCCAACCGTTGCGGCCAGATGCGCAGAGTTACAGCGCCGGTGCTGGCTTGATCTAGGAGTATGATCTTCCTGGCCGCACATTCATCGCGGATGCGTTGCGGCAGTTTCTGGCTTTCGGGAAAGGTGTTGCTGGCACTGATCACCAGTCGAGGATGCGCTCGGTCGAGAAACTCCGGAGTCAGGCTGGTGTCGTTAGCGTGTTGATTGCGGATGAGCACATCGCAGCGCGCGGCTTCAGGCGGCAGTTTTTCGACTATATATTTTTCCGCAGTGAAGCCCGCATCATTGCACCAGAGTATTTTAAAGCGGCCCAGATCCAGCCTCAGCATGGTCGTGCGATCATCGGCATGAGCGGCGCGTAGGGTGCTCGGCGGAAATATAACTTCTGCGCTGGCGGAAAATGAGACGCCGCCGAAATCCAGTTGATCGCCCAGAGAGAGCTTGCCGGGCTGGACGTTCATGTCGCGCAGTTTGCGCAGACTGCTGCTGCGGGAACTTGTTTCAAGAGCGGAGAGCAGGATGCGATCCGGGTGATAGTCGCGAACGATGAAGGGCGCGCCGCCGATGTGTTCGGTGTCGGCATGACTGAGCACGAGACCGTGGAGATGATTGACGGCAGCTTGGTTTAGATAGGATCGCAGCAGGAAGTCATAATCTTTGACGGAGCCGCAGTCGAAGAGCCAGTCGGACGATAATGTTCTCAAATGCTGGGCACCGCCACCGGCACGCAGACGGAGCACGGTTAGTTCCGCAGGCGGTCGCAGCCTGACTGCAGGCAGGTCGAGATAAAAATTCCCGCCGGGTATCATGGCAAAGGCCTGGGCTAAAAAAATCGCGGCCCGCGCAAAGAACCAGTTGGCGCTGCCGAGCCAGAGCGGCACGAAGGGAAGATGGACGAGTGTCGCGGCGAAGGTGAGGATCGTTGTGAAGAGAATGAGGAACGCGATGGGCACCAAAAAGATGTTGGCGACCAGAGCGATGGGTGTGGCGAGATGAAAGTGTCGGACAGTGAAAGGCAGACTGCCGATCCAGGAGACGGTGGAGATAGCGATGGCGGCGGCGAGCCAGCGCCGCACGCCGAGCGCAAAATGCTGCACTGAGCTGAGCAGCACCTCGGGCATGAAATTATCCGGCTGAGTCAGCGGACGCATCAAACCCAGAATGGGGCGGTTGAACAGGGCGATGGCGGTGATGACTCCGAAAGAGAACTGAAATCCGATGGAGTAAAGCTGGTTGCTGTCGAGAGTGAGCAGGATGAGGGCTGCGGCGCCCAGGCTGTTGAGCATTTCGGAGCGGCGCTGCCAGAGTTCTCCGCTAAGCAGCACCACGGCCATGACGGCGGCGCGCACGGTGGAAGGACGCAGTCCGGTGAGAAAAGCGTATCCGAAAAGCAGCAGACTGACGATGAGCGCTGTCCATCCCCGAGACAGGCCAAGTGGTTTGAACAAACGCCACAAGATCCATCCCACGATGCCCACATGCAGACCGCTGACGGCAAAAATATGAAGCGTGCCGGTAACGCGGAACGGCTGTTCCAGATCACGCGCCTCGGCCTCGGCACCGCCGAGCACGGTGGCGACAACGATCCGGTGCGCATCTTCGTCTCCCCTCATGCCAATGCTGAGCGTTCCCTTGACCCATTCCCGGCACTGTTGCGATCTGTGATCGAGCCATGCAGCGAGATTCCAGGCATCGGCTTGAAGTAAAACAGTTTCGCGCACGCGCAGCTCCGCGATGAGGCCGTGCCGCAGGTCATAGGTGCGTTCATCGAACTGGCC
>JAIOQF010000288.1 GCA_021413535.1 Verrucomicrobiota bacterium | reverse complement strand
GCCAGAACGAAGAAAGGCGCGGGGAGGATATGAGATTCACCCATTACCGTGACGCGACGTTCTTGCATGGCTTCGAGCAAGGCGGACTGGGTCTTGGGTGAAGCACGGTTGATTTCATCGGCGAGCACGAGGTTGGCGAAGATCGGTCCCGGCTGAAACACAAAGCGCCGGGTGCCGTCCACATCCTGAAGCATCGGGTTGCCTGTGATATCGCCCGGCAGCAAGTCGGGTGTGAACTGGATGCGTTTGGCCTGTAGATCGAGCGCCTTGGCCAGGCCTTTCACGAGTTCCGTTTTGCCGAGACCGGGCAGACCTTCGAGAAGCAGATGCCCGCGTGCGAGCAGTCCGGTGATGACGTGATCGATGAGTTCATCCTGGCCGAATAAAACCGACTGTAGCGCAACGCGCAGTCGGGAGATGTTTTCAGCGGCGGAGCTGGCTTCGGCTTCGGTGAGTGTCTGATGGTAATTCATGAGCTTATTGGTCAGGATTGTTTTCAGTCTTTTTCTGCACTGAAAATGCAAATTAAACTGTGAATGATTATCATCATTGCGAGCAAGATAAAACCTGCCGTCAGTCTGTCTTGAACTTGGGTGACAAAGGGCACAGGGTTTTGCTCAGCGAGTCCGATCCTGTCATTCAGCTTCAGCCAAGCTGAAAAAGCGAATATGAAAAATACAGTGAACGAAAGCAATAACCTGAATGAGTAAAATCGATGGACACGATCTTTGCGTGGCAAGCATGTCCAGGCAAAGATGGCAAACACGGTCATCAAAATCGCGATGACAGTGTTATCGGAGACGCTTTGCAGGTCGAAGCGCATCATTTGAAATATCTTTTCAGGACTTCGCGCTCCGCAGGTATGAGCGAGTTCTGCCAGACGGCGCTGCCGCCGTCGCCGGCGTTTTGGATCGCGCCACCCTGCTTGGCACCCTGATAAGCGTTCTTGTCCACATCGTGCTTGCCGTCGGTCACAGTGAGCACATCCGCAGGCGCGGCGCGTTCGACATCAAGTTCTGCGGGGACAGTTTCGGTCTTTTTCGTGGCCAGATTGGTTTCGTTTTGCTTGAAAAACATCTCGGCATCACCGCGTCCGCGACTGACGCCACCGCGACCGGGATCACCACCGCCATCCTTTCCGTCTTTGCCTTCTCCCTTGCCCGCTGTGGGAATGCCGGAGGGATCAAAGCCTTCGCACTTACCCAGGCATTTGCTGAGAGCCTCGCTGTTTTTCTTCATTTGCTCTGCGAGTTTTTGCATTTGTTCCTTCGACATTCCTTTTAAATCCGAGGCTTTCATGTTCTGCAACTGCTGGAGCAATTGTTCATTCGGTTTCATGCCGCCTGCGGCGAGATTGGATGCTGCTTGTTCGAGTCCCGCAGCGAGGGAGTCTTTCACTGCCTGTGGCACGGAGTCGCCCATGGCTTGCAAGGCCGAAGCGGCGCGCTGGCCATCTGCCAGGTTCTCCGCGAGTTCGCGCAACTCGGCGGCAGTTTGTTCCTTGAGATTGCCCGCCGCTTCGAGGCTGCCGTGCTCATACCAGTTTTCTGCCGGGCGTTTTAGCAGGTCGGCAATCTTCTTGTCCACTTCCTCGGTGGATTTTTCCTCCACTGCTTCTTCTTTGCGCAGTTCCTGCACCCATTGCTCCACGTCTTTCACGGCGGATGGTTTCTCGATGATGCGCTGCTTAAACGCCGCGCCTTCCGAGATGGGCACCCAAGTGGAAAGGAGAAGCATCGCGACTGTGAAGAGCAGAACTGCCAGTGGTCGCTGCCAGCGCCATTGCACGGGCCATTCGATTTTTTCCACCTCTGCCGGCCACTCGCCCACGCCTGCGGCAGCAGCGCTGAGCCGCGTCTTTAATCCCAGCGCATCTTCCAGTCGCACGCGGGCAGCGTCGGGTGATTCAAACCGGCGACGTTCCATGAGCCACGCGGCAAGGCCGCCGAGACTCAGCACAATCGCGAGAACGATCCAGACCCAATGTAATTGGCTGGGCTGCATCCAGCGCACCAGCAGCACTGCCACCGAACCCGCAAGGGCTGCGGACATGAGCCAGACCGTCCAGCGTTCCAACCACCAGCCGAGGTTGATGCGGCGAGCCAGCGCCGAGGAGGCTGCCTGCCAGAAGCGGGACTGGTTAGATGATGACACGGACGAAATGGTAACGGCTCCGGACCTGTCTTGGCAACGGGGATTTGCTGCAAATAAATTGAAAGCTGGCAGCGATCGGAGGCGATCATTTGTTGAAAGGAGCGCGGGCACTCTTGCCCGCTATGAAAATGCAAGGCGGCACAGCCGCGAAATTGGAAGAGGCGGACAGGAGTGTCCGCGCTCCCTTTTCGTTGTCAGCAATTTTCCGCAGCGCCTTTCATGTGATCAACACCGTTCGACTTGCGCTCGCGGGCTTCCTTAAAGAATGCTTTCAGCATTTGAACGCAGTCTTCGCCCAGCACGCCGGAGGTGATCTCGCTGCGATGATTCAAATTGGGTGATTGCAGCAGGTTCCACATGCCGCCTGCTGCGCCGCCCTTGGGATCGGGGCAACCGAAGATGACGCGCCTAACCCGGCAGTGCATGATCGCTCCGGCGCACATGGGGCATGGTTCCTTGGTCACATAGAGATCGCATTCGTTGAGCCGCCAGTCGCCCATGGCGGACTGGGCTTGCGTCAGGGCAATCATTTCCGCGTGGGCGGTCGCGTCCTTGAGTGTTTCCACTTGGTTCCAAGCGCGGGCGATGACGTTATCTCCATGCACGATGACCGCGCCGATGGGCACTTCGTCCGCTGCCAGCGCGCGCTTCGCCTGCCGCAAGGCTTCGCGCATAAAGCGGTCGTCGGCGCTTTGGATCAGCGGGATGTCGTGGTCTTCGTTGGACATGGGGCAGTGGAATTCAATTCGACCGCTCGCGCAAGAAAGTCGTGATCTGTTCCCCCAGAGATTTTCCGATCCCCGGAACTGCTCCGATCTCCTCTGCACTGGCACGACGGAGTCGCGAGACGGAGCCGAACTCGCGCAGCAGCGCGGCTTTGCGTGTCTTGCTCACGCCGGGGCAGTCATCGAGGATGCTTTCCTGCACTCGGCGCTGGAGCAGGAGCTGGTGGTAGCCGTTGGCCCAGCGGTGGGCTTCATCTCGGATGCGCTGAAGAAGCTTCAAGGCGCCAGTTTCATGATTCAGCACGATGGGTTCGCTTCTTCCGGGACGGAAAATTTCTTCGTGCTCTTTCGCGAGCCCGATGATCGGGAGTTCATGAAGCCCGAGTCGCTGTAGCTCTTTCATCGCTGCGGAGAGCTGGCCTTTGCCGCCGTCGACGATGACGAGGTCGGGGAGGCGGACAAATTTTGGATTTTGGATTTTGGATTTTGGATTTTCAGATTCTTCGAGCCGCCTCATGGCTTCGAGGGGATTTTCCTGGGTGAGGTCTGCATCTTCGTCGCTGATCTGTGCGCGTGCCTCCAGCAGGATGCGTGAGTAACGGCGGCGCACGACCTCGCTCATCGAGGCAAAGTCATTCTGGCCGCTGACGATCTTGATCCGGTAGCGGCGGTAGTTTGCGTTGTCGGGCACGCCATTCTTGAAGCGCACCATGCTGGCGACGCAATGGGCCTCGCCGATGTTGGCGATATCGAAGCATTCCATGACGCGGGGCGGGCGATCGAGTTTGAGAACTTCCTGTAGCTCCGCGAGATCAGCTTCCGGATTGATGGTGCTGGCTACGCGCATGCTGGCACCGCGCTCGAAGCTGCGCGTGGGTTTGAGCGTGGTTTTGAAATCTTCAATCATGTCGCGCAATTCCGCGGCACGCTCAAAGTCGAGCCTTGCGGCAACCTTCTGCATCTCGGTTTCCAGTGCGGTAATAAGATCTCGTGATTTGCCGCCGAGAAACTCACAGGCCCGGTCGATGCGTTCGCGATATTCTTCCTGAGTGACGCGGGCGACGCAGGGTGCGGAGCAGTTTTTAATAATGTCGTTGTGGCAATGCTTGTAGTCGTTCTCATCGGGCTGGAGTGGACGGCAGACGCGGAGGCCAAAGTTGCGGTTCATCCAGTTCAAGGTGGTGCGGAGCGCGGAAGAGTGCGCGTAGGGCCCGAAGTAGCGCGCGCCGTCGTCTTTCTTCATCCGCGTCAAGGTGAAGCGGGGCAGGGGATCGGCCATCTGCACTTTCACCAGCAAGTAGCGTTTATCGTCCTTGAAGCTGATGTTGTATTTCGGGCGGAAGTCTTTGATGAGGCGCATTTCGAGGATGAGCGCCTCGGCGTCGTTGCGAACATCGTGGGTGTCGAAGTCCCAGATGCTGTCGATCAGCGCCCGCGTCTTGATGTCGGCCTTGCGGGCACGGGAGGGCATGAAATAGCTGCTGAGGCGCTTGCGTAGATCGCGGGCTTTGCCCACGTAAATCACCCGGTTCAGGCGGTCGCGCATGATGTAAACGCCCGGCGTGTGCGGCACGTCGTGCAGCTTTTTTTGCAGGTCGGTTTTTTCGCGCTGAAAGGACATGCTTGTTTCGGGAGGTGGATGAATCCTCCCACAGAATTACGCGTGACGCGAGCGCCGGTGAATAGGAAGACGGAGGTCAGGGGGCATGATTAATTTGGGCGGCGACGCAGCACCGCCCTGTCATTCATTTTGACGGTGGAATGCAGCAGTAGGCAGATATTCAAGACTGCTGAATGGTTTGCAAAAGCGCGCCCAGCCCCTAAACTGCGCGCCCATGCCCTCGTTGAAGTTCATCCTACTGATTCTGGTTTTGTTTGCTGGCGGCGTCAGCCAGCTTCCAGCCCAGCAAGTCTCTGTCACTGATGCAGCCTCGGGTGCGGTGATTACTTCCGGCGGGAAAAAAGCGCCGCCGCCTGCACCCCCGCTCACTCCGCAGGAGGTCTTCAAAAAGATGGGCATCCTGGCCTATCCGCTGATCGCACTGTCGCTCGTTGCCGTGATGGTAATCTTTTTTGTCATCCTCACTATCAAACAGAATTCCGTTGTCAGCGACAGCTTCATGAATGCGGCGGACGCGCTCATTCGTAAGCAGGATTATCTGGGCCTGCTCGCGGTGTGCAATCGCAGCAACGAATGCATCGCGCGCGTGACGGCCAAGGCGCTGGATTTTGCCACAAAGAATCCCACCGCCAGTTTTGATGAAGTGCGCGAGGTGACGGAGGCCGAAGGCAGCCGGCAATCATCGCTCCTGCTTCAGCGCGTGTCGTATCTCGGCGACATCGGTTCCATGGCACCGCTCATCGGACTGCTGGGCACGGTCATCGGGTTGATCAGTTCCTTCAATGAAATCGCGGGCGGAGACTTTGCGGGTCGTCAGGGGATGGGCGTGGCCAAGGGGGTTTACGAGGCCTTGTTCTGCACCGCTGCGGGGCTGATCATCGGCATTCCTTCGTTGATGGTTTATTCGATCTATCGCGGCAAGGTGCAGCGTTTTATTTCCGAACTTGAAGCCGCCTCGACGCATCTGATGGCGCTGCTCTCCGCCCAATACAAACGCGCCGCGCGTGCTGCGGTCAGTCGCTCCACGAATCCGGGTTTGGAACAGAACGCCCCGTAATTTTTAAGGCACCGCCGTCATGCGCTTCCGCAAGTTCCGCGACATCCAGCCGATTCCGCTCCAGTTGGCGCCGATGATCGATATTTTATTTCTCCTGCTAATTTTCTTCATCATCACTTGGAATTTTTCGCGGCGGGAAACAGAGATCGAGATCAGCGTGCCGGCGGCTGATGAAGGCAAAGCCGACCAGCGGCACGACGTGGGTGAGATCGTGGTCAATGTGCGCAAGGATGGCGGAATCGTCGTGGAAGGCGATCAGCTCACGGAGCCACAATTGCTCCAGAAGCTGCAACTCATCGCGCAGGTCCACAAGGATCAGGCGGTGATCCTGCGGGGCGATGAAAAATCCGAATATCAAAAAGTGATGAACGTGCTTAACACCTGCCAGAAGGCGGGCATCTGGAATGTGTCGTTCGCAACGCGGGCACCGGAGGAAGACGGATCTGCACCGAAAGAAAACTGAGTCATGAACATGAGTAGCACGGTCAATAAACTGACAGCAGCATTGCTGGCGGTGCAGGTCTTTGCGATCACCGCTGTGGCGCAGCAGGTGCCCAAGGCCGTGCCGATCTCGAGCCCGGAGGATGTGCCGCGGGCCGTGCCTCTGAGTCCGCCGAAGCCGGCGGCAGTCAAGACGCCTGATGACGATCTGTTTGAATACGCCACACTTTGTTACACTCAGAAGGAATATCAGATTGCGATCAAGCCTTTCACTGATTACACGCGTCTCTATTCGAAAGCGCCTCATGCCGCCGAGGCATGGTTCAAACTCGGCGAGTGTTACCTGAAGACCGATCAGAACGACGAGGCGCGGCGCGCTTACAACGAGTTGGTCACGCGTTTTCCAAAAAGCGAGAGTGCCGCCTCAGCCAACTATCGCCTCGGTGCGTTTGCTTATAACGCGAAAGAGTTTGCCCGGGCCGCGACTTATTTTGAAGCCTGTGAAAAACTGACGACTGACTCGCTGGTCAAGCTGGCGGCGATTTACAACCGGGCACTGGCCTTGAAACAAGCGGGACAGAAGAAGGCTGCGCTTGCGGCATTCAAATTGGTCGCCGCCGTCAAGTCAGACAATCCCTATCGCGAGACCGCGCTGAGCGAGGTGGCGACTGGCGCGCTGGAAGTGGGAAACAAGGAAGAGGCGCTGGAGGCCTTCAGCGGTCTCATCGCCACCACCAAGGACGACGGCATCATGGGCGATGCGCTGATCAAGTCCGGGCTCATCTTGAACGAACTTGGCAAGAGTGAAACTGCGCTGAAAAACTTCAAACGTGCGATCGAGATCAAGGATCTGCCGAAGGACACGAGGGCAGTGGCGATTTTTGGCTTGATCCAAGGCTTGTATGCCAAGGCGGACTACAAGGGGGTGATCGAGACCTACGTGGCCAACGCCACCACCATGCCGGGGGATGATCTGCGACCGAAGTTGCTGCTCATGGTCGGCAACGCCCACAAGCAGAAGCAGAGCTACCGCCAGGCCATCGAAGTTTATTTGATGATCGAGAAACAATCGCCCGACACGCCCGAATCACTGGAGGCCGGCTATCAGAAGCTCCTGGCATTCTATCAGATGAATGACAAGGACATGCCGCGCTTCACGGAAAGTTTCGAGGAACGCTATGCGCCGCTCTACAAGGATCATGAGTATCTTCTTATGTCCCGGCTGATTCGTGCCGATTGGTGGTTCGGCAAGTCCGACTACACGAAGGCGGCGGAAGCTTATGCCGGAATTCAAACGAAGAGGGTGCCGGAGAAAGTGCGCGCCAGCGTGCTCTACAAAAAAGGTTTCGCCGAGGCTGAGTCTGGCAAATGGAACGACGCCATCGCGTCGCTCACGGAATTTATCAACGATTATGCCAAGGACGCGAACATTCCCATCGCGCTGGCCCAGCGGGGAATCAGCCAGAAAAACGTCCGCGCATTTGATCGCGCGCTGGCAGATTTCGCCGCGATCACCAAGGACTATCCCGACAACAACGCGGCGGAGATGGCCTGGTATCAGAGCGGCTTGATCAAGGCGGAGACGCGTGACACGGCGGGCATGATCGCGGATTTCGAAGCGCTCGTGGCCAAATTCCCCAAGAGCGCCGCCGTGGGTGATGCCAATTTTCAGATCGGCCGCGGCTACTTCGACATGAAGACGAAGGAGGCTTATGGGAAGGCGCTCGATCCTTTGCGCCGGGCGATCGCGACGGATCCGGAGAAGTGGCGCGACAAAGCTTTTCCTCTGCTCATCTCCTGCCAGTATCTTCGCGAGGATGTAGATGGACTCGCAAAGGAAGTGGAAGCCTATATTGAACTGAAGCGCGATGCGCCAATTTCTCCCGCAGTGCTTACTTTCCTCGGTCAGAAATATTTTGAGCGCGGCAACTTCAAATCCAGTGCGCGTTTTCTCCGGCGTCTTTCGACACCTTCGGAACCGAAGACAACTCCAGATCTGGTGTGGTATTTTCTCGGGCTGGCCCAGGTTGAGAACGGCGACTTCGAAGACGCCATTGAGTCGCTCGACTTCTACCTCGCGCAGGCGCCGCAG
Source organism: Verrucomicrobiota bacterium (assembly GCA_021413535.1). Taxonomy (GTDB): domain Bacteria; phylum Verrucomicrobiota; class Verrucomicrobiia; order Verrucomicrobiales; family Verrucomicrobiaceae; genus VFKE01. The sequence continues at coordinate 3,138 of JAIOQF010000288.1, read as the reverse complement.
AGCGCAGGCCACCCCAAGGCGATGCTCGGAAAAGCGCGGGCCTATCTGGGGCTCGGAAAATTCGATGAGGCCGTCAAGTCCGTGGATGATGGTTTGAAGATCATGAAGGAGGGCAAGATTCATGCGCAGCTGGCGCTGCTTCAGGGTGATATCGCGATGGCGCACGGTGATGCGCTGGCGCATTCGGGCGACAGCAAGCGAGCCATCATGGAATGGAAAACTGCGGCTGGAAACTTTGTCGTGGTCAGCCAGATTTATGGCGATCCAGAACTCACCCCGGAAGCGCTCGACAAGGCGGTGCGCGCGCTCGACAAACTCGGTGAGAAGGAAAAGTCTGCCAGTTTACGCAGCCAGCTCACAACGAAGTATCCGAATTACAAGGGGAAGTGAGGGGAGGCGGGTTTTCCAACCCCGCTATTATTTATATAATGCGGGGCTGAAAGCCCCGCCTCCTTTACGCCGGTTTGTATTCTGGGAAGAACGGATTGTTCGCTTTCTCCTCAGCAATGGTCGTGAGAGGACCGTGGCCTGGGCAAACAATCGTGATGTCGGGTAGAGAAAGGATTTCGCGGCGATTGGTCAGGAGGGCATCCGCATACGACACGCCGCCGCCGCCCATGCTGCTGGCGAAGATGGCATCGCCGACCATGGCCACGGGTTGTTTTAATCCGCGCACGACATAAGTGACGCCGCCTTTGGAGTGACCCCAGGTCAGGCGAGGCTCGATTTGCAGGGCGCCCACTTCCCATGACGGAGTGCTGTCGGTGTCGAAGGTGGTGGCGCCGGGCTGTGGTTCTCGCTGGTGGCAGAGGATAGTTTTACATCCGGTTGCCTCGCTGAGTTTATCGATGCCGGCGACGTGGTCGGGATGAGTATGGGTCAGGAAGATGAACTCGAGTTGCAATCCGTTTTGGTTGATGAACTCGATCATGGGAGTGGCATCCGCACCGGTATCGAAGGCTGCAGCTTTTTTAGTGGCTGGATCCCAGGCAATGTAGGCGTTCACGGTCATGTCCTCGAACGTCGTATTAAACTGGGCGAGGCCGGTGAGTTCCACGGGCAGAGGAGTCCATTCTTTCTTCGCCATCGCGAGAAGAGCGCCGGGATGGAGGTTTAACTCGATCGCCAGCTTGCGCAGGATGGGCTCGTCGATCTTTCCCTCCTTGATGCTGGCAACCCATTTGGCAGGGATGCCGGAACGCGCGGCCAGGCTTTCGTCATCAAAGCCGAGGCCGCGTTGGGCCTTGCCGATGACATCAGTGAATAGATCTTCGAGGGGCAGCATGAATTTTCCGGTGAGCGTAATGCGAGGCGGCGGGTAGAATGATCCGCGGCAGATTTACTCTGCGATAGTGACCTTGGTGATGGTAATGGGGTCGACCGGCACGTTCTGGTGCGGGCCTTTGGTGGTGGATGGGACGGCGACAATGGTGTCGACGATTTCCAGTCCCTTGGTGACCTTGCCAAAAACGCAGTAGCCCCAGCCGTCCTGACCGGGAAAGTTAAGGAAGCTGTTGTCCTTCACATTGATGAAAAACTGCGAGGTCGCGCTGTGCGGGTCGCTGGTGCGTGCCATGGCCAAGGTGCCCTTGGTATTTTTAAGGCCATTCTTGCTCTCGCACTGGATGGCCTTGTCGACCGGCTTCTGCTGCATGTCGGCGGTGAAGCCGCCACCCTGAATCATGAATCCAGGAATCACGCGGTGGAAGATGGTGCCGTCGTAGTGGCCTTTCTTCACGTAATTGACAAAGTTGGCGACGCTCAGCGGGGCTTTGTCCGCGTCGAGTTCGAGTTCAAGGGTTCCTTTGGAAGTTTCAAGTGTGACTTTCACGATGCCTTTTAGGGGTTGGGTGGTTTCTGCGGGTTTGGCGTCCGGGGTGGCGGGCGCGACGGGTTTATTGTTTTGGGCGTGGAGGCCCTGCGCTGTCATGACGATGACGGCCACCATTGAATTGAAAAAGGTTTTCTTCATCATAGGACGTGGACTGAGCCATGGAGTGAAGGCGCGCGCAAGAGAAAATGGCCGGGGCTTCAATTCATTCCATCCTGCCTGTAAAGCTGCAGCCGGACTTGTGCCAGAGCTTCATCGATGTCGGCACAGAATTTGTGCAGTCCGAGCTTGTCGACGAGTCCGCTTTCAAACATCACCTTCATCGGCTGCGGCTGCACGGCCGTGAGAAAGATCTTTACGCCATCGCGGTGCAATTTTTCAATGGCCACCTCGAAGGCATGCAGTCCGCTGGCATCGATCGCGGGGACATTGCGCATCCGAAAAATGACCGCTCGCGGTTTGCCGCCGGAGCCGCGCAATGCGACCTCCAGCTTCTCTGCTGCGGCGAAAAAAAACGGTCCTTCGATTCTGTAGAGCCGCAGTCATGAGCACGCCGAAGTCGCTCTTCGGCCCGCGCCAGATTTCCGGGAATGTATCCCATTCAGCCATCCGCAGAGCCACGGTGATCAAGATGGCGCTCAGGCATGAGAGCGGAATGTATTGCGCCAGCGGCGCGGCCAGCAAAGCGACTCCCAGCAGCACCAGAGTGTGAACTACGCCGGAGACCGGAGTGCGCGCGCCATTACGGATGTTCGCCGCCGTGCGCGCGATGGCGCCCGTGGCCGCAATGCCGCCGACAAGCGGAGTCAGGATGTTGGCGATGCCCTGGCCCATGAGCTCTTGATTGGAATCATGTCTCGTGTCCGTCATGCCGTCGGCCACCATCGCGGAGAGCAGTGACTCGATCCCGCCGAGGGCTGCGATGGTGAACGCCGGCACCATCAGCTCGCGCATCATGTCGAGTGTGACCTGCGGGAAATGCCAGCCAGGCAAGCCGGAGGGAATGCCGCCGAATTTTGAACCGATGGTCGCGACATCCCACCCCAAAAGATAGGCTAACAACGTGGCCGCGATCACCGCCACAATCGACGCGGGAATTTTCTTCGTGACCCGCGGCCAGCCATACAAAATAATCAACGTGATCGCGCCGATGGCCATCGCCCGCCAGTTCACTGATGAGGCATTGGCAAACAACGCGGCGATCTGCTGGGGCACATGCTCCGGCATCTTCAATCCCAGACCGAGGAATTCATTGAGTTGCCCGGTGAAGATGATCACCGCGATACCGCTGGTGAAGCCCGCGACTA
>JAIOQF010000287.1 GCA_021413535.1 Verrucomicrobiota bacterium | reverse complement strand
CAAGGTGGAAATGCTCAGCCGATTGACTCCGGGGAAAAAAGAGCGCGAGATTGTGCGCGACATTCGTGAAGGCACGGTTGACATCGTGATCGGCACGCACCGGTTGATTTCCAAAGACGTGCATTTCAAAAATCTCGGTCTGGCAGTGATTGATGAAGAGCAGCGCTTCGGTGTGAAACACAAGGAACGATTCAAGGATCTCTTCCGCCTGGTGGACGTGCTCACGCTCAGCGCCACGCCGATTCCTCGCACACTCTATCTGGCTTTGATGGGCATCCGCGACATGTCCACCATCGAGACCCCGCCGCCCAATCGTCATGCGGTGCAGACCACCATATGTGGTTATGACGAACGCATCATGCGCGACGCCATCAACGCGGAAATCGAGCGCGGAGGCCAAGTCTTCTTCCTGCACAACCGGGTGATGAGCATCGAGAATGTGAAAGCCAAGATCGAAGCCCTCTGCCCGCAGGCGCGGGTGCTGGTGGGTCACGGCCAGATGGACGCCAACATGCTGGAGGATGTAATGCAAACTTTTGTCAATGGCGAGGCTGACGTGCTGGTCTGCACCACGATCATCGAGAGCGTCGTCGACATTCCAAATGCCAACACCATCATCATCGATCGGGCGGACCGTTTTGGGCTGGCGGATCTCTATCAGCTTCGCGGACGGGTCGGCCGGGGTGGCGAACGCGCTCATGCATGGCTCATGCTTCCGCGTGACTTGATGGCCGGCGGCGATGCGCGCAAGCGCGTGAATGCGATCAAACAATACACCGCGCTGGGCAGCGGCTTCAAAATTGCCATGCGCGATCTGGAAATTCGCGGCGCGGGAAATCTTCTTGGCACCGAACAGAGCGGCCACATCGCGGCGGTCGGATTTGATCTCTATTGTCAGATGCTGAAGGTGGCGGTCGCGCGGATGCAGGGCCGCCGCGCGGCGCCACCGGCGGAGGTTAGCCTGCATGCCGCCTTTCTCTGCTTCAGCGAGGCGCAGTTCGCGCAAAGTGATCCGCTCTCGATGTCGGATTCCATTCGGCAAACACTCGCGCCTGTGTTCATCCCGTCGGCCTACATTGAAGATGTGAAGCAACGCATCACGGCCTACCGGCTATTGGGCGAGGTGATGAAACGCAAGGAACTGGAAGCACTGGAACGCGACTGGCGCGATCAGTTCGGCCCCTTGCCCGCCGCTGTGGAAAACCTGCTCTGCTGCGCCGCACTAAAGCTCGCCGCCGCGCACGCCGGAGTCAGCCAGGTCGAGATCAAAGATAACAAACTCATGATCACAAAGAACGGACGCTATCTCCAGCCCGACGGGAAGTTTCCCAGATTGACAGCGCAGGAGCCCACCTTAATCTTGCGTGAAGCCCTTCAACTTTTGCGAAGCCTCTAACATGATTGCAATTCCCCGACTTTTTTCTGCTGCCCTCCCCATCGTGGTGCTGCTTGGCCTGACCAGCTTCAGCATGGGTGAGACCTATGGCATTGCCGCCACGGTCAACGGCAAGCCCATCACCAGCAAAGAGGTGCGCGACGCCGTGGAGGCCCAGGAACAAATGATCCGCATGACCGTAAAGGACAGCGACGAAGCGCAGCGCCGGCTGTCCGATTTACATGAACGCGCACTGGACGCACTCATCGAGCGACAACTCGTGCTCAGTGAATTCGACAAGATGGGCGGCTCCATCAAACCCGAATACGTCGAGGATGAAATCAAGCGCATCATCGTCGAGAGCTTCGGCGGCGACCGTGAAAAGTTCATCGTCGAACTCGCCAAGTCTGGCATGACCCTGAAAAAATTTCGTGAACTTCAGGAAAAACTAATCGTCGTGCAAGTGATGAAGCAGCAGCACATGCGCGGCCTCACTCCACCGACCCCAGCGGAAGTGACCGCATTTTATAACAAGAATTCCGAGAAGTTTCGTGACAAGGACTTCGTAAAAATCAGCACCATCACCATTCCTAAATATCCGGTTGGAGGTGACGCAGGCGCCACCGTCGAGAGTCAGAAAAAAACCGCCGAAGAAGTGCGAGCGAAGATCAGCGGCGGCGGCGATTTCACCCAGCTGGCCAAGACCTATTCACAGGACAGTCACGCCGATCAAGGCGGCGAGTGGGACTGGATCGAGCGCTCGCAGATGGACAAGAAAGTGGCTGAGACAGCCTTCTCCCTGAAAACAGGTGCAATCAGCAAAGTGATTGATGTCGGTTCCAGTTACATGATCATCCTCTGTGTGGCCAAACGTCCCGGGCCAGAAGTGTCCATCGACAAAGTTCGGCCCGACATTGAGAAGATCATCAAAGCGGAAAAAGGACGGGACGCCATCAACGGCTGGCTCATCAGTCTGGCGCGCAAATCCACCATCCAGCCTGAGCGTGTCCGCAGCACTTTCATGACACGAATTGGCCGGGAACTGGAGTAACCCACCTCGGCGCAGCGGCTTACACCACACCACCAAAGCGGCGATCACGCCGGGTGAATTCTCGAATCGCCTCGACAAGCTGCGGCTTGCGAAAGTCCGGCCACAATGTCTGCGTGATGTAAAACTCTGTGTAGCTGAGCTGCCAGAGCAGAAAATTTGAAATCCGCATTTCTCCACTGGTGCGGATGAGCAAATCCGGATCGGGAAAGTAACGAGTGTATAGATGCTTGCTGAAAACGTCGGCAGTGATCATGCCTTTATCGAGATGACCCTGCTCGATGCTTTCAACCAGACTACGGATGCCGTCGATGATCTCCTCCCGTGCGCCATAGCTCAGCGCGAGGATAAGGGTGAGGCCGGTATTTTGTGAAGTGGCCTCGATGGTTTTATGAAGCTGCTTTTGAGTGCGCACTGGTAGATCGTGAAGCCGTCCGATGGCTTGGAGCCGCACGTTCTGCTCCATGAGTTTTGGCATCTTGACCTTGAGAAAATGCTCCAACATTTTCATCAGCGCACTGACTTCTATCTTGGGGCGTTTCCAGTTTTCCGTGGAAAAAGCATACAAGGTGAGGAACTCCACGCCGATCTCGCCGCAGCCTTCGACGATTGTTTCCACCGAATCCGCTCCCCGGCGATGTCCCTCGGTGCGTGGCAGTCCGCGATCCTTGGCCCAGCGCCCGTTGCCATCCATGATGATGGCGATGTGGCGCGGGATTTTGAGATCTTCAGATTTAGCACTCATGCGGTCAGCCAAGCACCAGCGTCTGATCGCGTGCGGGGCCGATGCCGAGCAGCGATATCCTGGCACCAGCAAGCTCCGCAATACGATCCAAATAAGCTCTCGCCTGCGGGGGAAGCTGCGAGCCAGCCGTCAGGCCGCTCAAATCCTTCTTCCAACCTTGGTGAGTTTCAAACACCGGCTGGCAGCGCTCCATCTCGGTTACTGTCGCAGGCGGATACATGATCTTTTTGCCGTCGAGTTCGTAATGCGTGCAGATCTGAACACTGTCCAAACCATCCAGGCCGTCCAAGTTGGTGATCGCAATCTGGTCACAGCCGTTCACCATCACGGCATAGCGCAATAGCACGGCATCGAGCCAGCCGCAGCGCCGCGCGCGGCCTGTGGTGGAGCCAAATTCGCGACCCATGCCGTGGAGCATGTCGGCGATGTTGTCGTTCTCGCAGACGAACGGGCCGCTGCCGACGCGGGTGGTGTAGGCCTTGGCAACACCGATGACGCAATCCATCTTGCGCGGGGAAACCCCGCTGCCGGTGCAGGCTCCACCAGCGGTGGTGTTGGAGGAGGTTACGAAGGGATAACTGCCGTGATCAATGTCGAGATAGCTGCCCTGAGCGCCTTCAAATAAAATATGCTTCCCGGCCGCAATCGCTTCGTTGAGCACAACGACGGTGTTAGCGACATGCGGCTGCAACTGCTTCGCGGCGTCGCTGATCTGCGCGACTACTGCCGCGACATCGATCTTCTCAGCACCGGCGCTCACGAGTTCATGATTGTGCAGTTCCGCG
>JAIOQF010000233.1 GCA_021413535.1 Verrucomicrobiota bacterium | reverse complement strand
AGCATTGCGTGAAAGACATCGAGCCTGCGGCGTTCCATCCCAGCAGAGCTCTGACCAGTTGCGTGATCACTTTCACGCTCAGTCGCACCTGAAGCAGATGATTGAACAAGCGGATCAATCCCGTGCGACTGGCCACGGAATCTTCGCGGCTGTCGCGCTCCTCTTTGAAATGACGCGGCAGCTCGACGGGCTTGAGCGCGTGAGCGGAATTCGTTTCCAGCGGATCGGGAAAAAAACCTTTGAGGATGGTCGAAGGCGCGTTGCGAAAAGCTTCCAGCAGCGTGCTGAATCGTGCACCGCGCACTTCTTCGTCATCAACGGTGGTGGCATTGGCGCCCGCGTCAGCCAGCAGCACCTCTCCCAATGCCGTCGCAGTGATGGCGCCCACGGAAATGCCCGCCGCCATATCCGGCGCTTTGCGACGCGTCACCAGGAGCGCATGCACGACGCCCATTTGCATGACCGTATCCAGGCCCGCGCCGGGAAATGAGATGACGCGATAAGGGTGCTTCTCCGCCGAACAAGGTTCCGACTTCTGTGGAGCAGGGGATTGATCTGGCAGGGTGGACGCTTTTTCCATGACGGCTGGCACGAGCTTGAACAACGGGAACATTAGCTGCGGGCGTCCCGTTCATGCAAACTCGAAAATAGAAGCCGCGAACGTTCGGCGGCTCGAAGTGGAACGGAGGCAGGTGTTGCAGTATTGTCACTCATGAAGACGGAAGCCATCACGATTCGCGAACTCACGACTCATGAGCTGCCGCTCATTCTGCCGCTGATCGAAAAGCACAACGCGAAGATTGAACCCGCGGAACTGCGTCGTCGCCTGGAGCTCATGATTCCGCAGGGCTATCATTGCATCGCCGCGTTCGAGGACGGACGCGTCATCGGTGTTGCCGGATACTGGCTGGGCGCCAGATTTTACTGCGGCGAATACATGGACGTGGACAACGTGGTCGTCGACGAAACTCTCCGTTCCCGCGGAGTCGGTTTAAAAATGATGGACTGGCTGCACGCGAAGGCGCGCGAGCTGGGCTGCAAGGTGGTGATGCTGGATTCCTACGTCACCCTGGCCCGCGCGCACAAATTTTACTTCCGCCAGGATTATGAAATTCTCGGCTACCATTTCAGCCGGAAAGTTTGAACTCCATTTGATCGCGATGAAACCGGTCGAACGCATGGTGCGCGAACAAATTGCAGCGCGAGGAATTTTGGATGAGCGGGTGCTCATGGCAATGCGAGAAGTGCCGCGACATGAGTTTGTTCCCGATGACTTGCGCGATCAGGCTTATGAAGATCGCGCACTGCCCATCGGCTGGGAGCAGACCATCTCGCAGCCCTACATCGTCGCGTTCATGACGGAGGCGCTCGAACCGCAGCCGGAGCATCGCGTGTTGGAGATCGGCACCGGCAGTGGCTACCAGGCCGCCGTACTTTCGTTGTTGGTGCGCGAGGTCTATACCATTGAAATCGTGGAGCCGCTGGCGGCGCGCGCTGCGGAGACCCTGCGCAAACTGGGCTATGACAATGTGGAGGTTCGTTCCGGCGATGGTCATTGCGGCTGGCCGGAAGAGTCGCCCTTTGATTTCATCATCGTCACCTGCGCACCGGAGGAGATACCCGCTCCGCTGGTTGAGCAACTCCGCGAAGGTGGGCGCATGATGATTCCCGTGGGCGCGTCAGGCGCGCAGGAGTTGATCCTACTGGAAAAACATCGTGGCGTGCTCAGAAGGAAGAGTGTCATGCGTGTCGCCTTTGTGCCGATGACTGGAAAGCTGGGCCGATAAAGGATGTTAGAATGAGGCGGTGCTGCGTTAAGTTGCCATCGTTCGACAACTTGCTAAGAATTGAGCATGATATTTACCCAGTTGGAGCGGGCTCCGGAATGAAGGCCCTCCGTTCTTTCTTGAGCGGTGGGTTCCGCTTGCTACTGGGCTTGCTGAATCTTTTGCTGCGAGTGTTGCTGATCGGCTGGGGGGTGGGTGCGCTCTGGTGGTCCAGCCTTCCATGGTCGGGGCTGCGGATGCTCCTGGCTGTTCTCTTTCTCACGGCGGGAATATGGATGCTCTGGCGCATGCGCCCGGCCCGGCGCGGCTTCGTGTCGTTCACCATCATGTTCGCGGTCGTCGTTGCGGGATGGACGATGATTCAACCGACTCATCAACGCAATTGGGCGACGGACGTGGCCGTGCTGCCGCGCGTGGAGATCGAGGGTGACCGCGTGATCATTCACAATGTGCGGAATTTTGACTATCGCGAGGGCGCGGAACCCGTCGTGCGCTATGAAGATCGCGAAGTCTTGCTTTCGCATTTGAAGTCGCTCGATCTTTTTGTTTCATTTTCCGGAAAGCCGGGGCCGATGGCGCATACGTTCGTGAGCTTCGTATTCGACAACGTGCCGCCGGTTTGCATTTCGATCGAGGCGCGGCGCAGGGCGGGGGATTCATACCGGCCGGTGGCTTCCATGTTCAAGCAGTTTGAGTTGATCTACATCGCGGGTGACGAGCGCGACATCGTCCGGGTCCGAACGAACTACCGGAAGGAGAATGTGTGCCTCTATCATCTGCGGGTGAAGCCGGAGAATGTGCGCGCTCTTTTTCTCAACTACCTTGAGCGGATGAACCGGATCGAGCGTGAGCCTGAGTTTTACAATCTGTTAAGCAACAACTGCACGATCAACATTCACAAGCATCTCGCGGAGACGCGCGGTCCCGCACCGTGGGATTGGGCGATGCTGCTCAACGGCTGGACGGCGCGCCTCGCTTATGAACGCGGTGCGGTGGATACGACTCGACTCTATGAAGAGCTGGAGAAAATTTCTCGAATAAACGACCGCGCGCTGGCTGCTGATCGCGATCCAGATTTTTCCGAACGCATTCGAGATAGTCTTCCGATGCCGGCCGGATTTTGATTTTCTTCTTATTGTGTCTGGAAAGACTACTGTGCTAGGTTTTCGATTTTTTACATATGAATAAAATGCAATTGAATCTTCTTGTCGCCCTGATTCCGATGGGCCTGCTGCTGACCCACTGTGGCAGCACGGTGACCGCCAAACGCATGGATCCGGCCGAAGCCTGGGAGAATTGGCGTGGTGACGCTGCCTGGAAACGCGAACATGCGGCCGCGCTGGCGAAGTTGCGCGCTGCCGGTCTCGACAAAGTTTACAAGGAACAGCCGGTGGAAGCCCTGGCGCAGCTTCGAGCGCTGTCGGACAAAAAGACGGAGCTGCATTCGGCGGTGGCGATACTGGCAGCGGATCTGGCGGGGAAGCGTGGGAGCAAAAGCGATTCACTTGCTACCCGCGGACTCTGGCTGGTGTCAGCCCAAGGGGCTTATTACGCGGCGAAAGAAACGCCAGTTGAAGTCTTGCGGGCGGACAATGGCGCGCCAGCCCGTTTCATGGCGGATTTGTATAACCGCGCGGTGGAGCAGTTTGTAAGTCTCGATTTTGCTGCCGGTGGTTTGCGGGGCGCGAAATCAAATATCATCCCGGCACCGGGCGGAGATTTCATCGTGGTGGAGAATCGCTCAACTCCTGGAGCACTTGATCCAGGTTGGTTTGATGAATTGGTGCCCACCGATTCGGTCGCCGCCAAAGGTTTGACGGACAAGGCCAGTCTCCCCGGCGTGGGGGCCACGTTTGTCGGCATCAGGAAGCGCACTCCCGAGCGCGAGAAGGAAATGGCCTTTGCCAGCAAACGCGGCCGCTATCTGCCGCTTACCGCGCTGGCGAAATTCCCTGCGCAGCATGGTAGCAGCGGAACTTCGCGAGTGGAGATCATGGTGATCGATCCCACGGTGGCGCGCGACATTCCCTTCGGCACGCGCTCGGTTCCAGTTTCGCGCGATTGCGCCACGCCACTGGCGCTGCAGATGAACGGATTGAGCGGATCGAGCATGGGACTTGGCGGATTTATTCATGTGGAAGACCGCATGAAGATGGCGGGACTTTATATGCTGCGTCCTTACGACCCGAACCGAATTCCGGTTGTCATGATTCATGGCCTGCAATCGTCGCCCTTGATCTGGCGGAATTTGATCGCTGAATTGGAGGCTGATCCGAAAATCTCCGCGCGCTATCAGTTCTGGGTCATCTATTACCCAAGCGGCATGGCGGTGCCGTATTCGCGAAAGCTCATCGTTGACCAGCTCGCGGCGGTTCGGAAAAATTACGACCCGCAGGGACACGACCTGGCCTCGCGCAACATGGTCGTCATCGGCCACAGCATGGGCGGCGTGCTGTCGCGTTCGCTCATTACCGATGTGGGCGACCGGTTCTGGGGCGTGCTTTCAGACAAGGATTTTTCCGAGGCCAATCTTTCCGCAGACCAGCGAGAGGAGGTTCGCCAGCTCGTTTTTTTCAAGCCGGTGCCGCAAGTGCAGCGCGCGATATTTTTCTCGGCTCCGCATCGGGGCGCGAAAATGGCGGACGGCTGGCTCGGCCGCTTTGGTTCCAGACTGGTGCGCCTGCCCTTGAACATCGTGAAGTTGCAAGTTTCCATCGTCGCGCCGAACGCCAACATCTTGCGCGATCCGACAAAAATGAAGGGAGCAGGCAACAGCATCCGTTCACTCTCGCCCGGGGCGCCGATTTACCAGGCGCTCAACAGCTCGCCTTTTGTTCCGGGCGTGCCCTATCACACCGTGGTGGGCGACCGGGGCAAGGGTGATTCGCCGAACAGCACGGATGGCTTTGTGCCTTACTCAAGCTCGCACCTTACTGGCGCGGAATCCGAGTTGATCGTGCCTACTGGCCACGGTTCCTATGAGAGTCCGCTCTCGGTTGCGGAGACAAAGCGCATCCTGCTCAAGCATTTGCAGGGGAAATAGAAAAGTCACATCAATCGGACTTTGTGCAGTGATAGGAGCGGTGGGTTCCCGTTATAAGAAGACCAATTTACAAAAAGTTACTTCGCGACAGTCGTGGTGGTGAGAGCCTGGCGGGCTTCGTCATAGCGTTGCTGCAAAACCGGGGTGTGAATGGCGGTGCCGATTTGATCAAGCAATTGGAGTGTCGCTTGATTTTGTGCCGGCTGCGCAGATGCCTGCTGGCCGCCGCTCGGTTCGCGGTAATAGCTCAAGCGACTGCCGCCATCTCGCCCGTTGTATTGGTCGGGGCGCGCGATGGTTTCCAGGAAGTCTTCGCGCGCCCGATCATTCATTTGATTTAAAAACAAATCCGCCACACTGCCGCGCACCGAGTTGTTGGATAAATCCAGCCGCGTCAAAGCCCTGGAGTTGGATGCAATTTCCTTGGATGCGGCGGGGTTGGAGGTCATGGAAGCCAGGGTGGCAGCCTGGGTCTCGCCGGGAAAATTGCGCAGACTGCTGGTAATCATGCGCGCCATGGCCGGGTCGGCGTTCACTTGTTGCGAGAGCAGAGCCAGCGTTTGCGCAGATCCTGTGTAAGAGGCGAATTGCGTGGCGTAGCGGAGTTCGCGCTGCATGGCGTCGGTATTGTTGACGGCAGAATTGGATGAGAGGTTTTCCAGCAGCCAGTTGACCCGTTCCGTGGCGGCGTTCTTGTATTCACCGGGAGCCATGCGTTGCAGATTGTAGGCGGCCAGCACAGCCTCTTCGATCAGCGGAGTGCCCTTCATGACTTCCAGATTTAATGCGGCTAGTTCTGGCGAGGGCGGCATATCCCCCAGCGCGTTCAACAACATGCTGCGCAAAGACATGGAACGTCCTGTCGATCCGCGCGAGCCTCCTGGACCGCCGGGGCTTGCCACCACCAAATCCTCGCCGCTGCGCAAGTAATCGGCAATGGCGGCGATGCCCGCAGGTCCGAAGTCGCGCAACTGTCCCAGGGTCTTGAACAGCTGGCGGTAATCGATTTTATCTCCTCCCTCCATTTCTGCGATCAAACGCTTGAGAATGCCATTCGCTTCGGCACGGCGCGCTTCTTCAGTGCTGGGTGCTGCGGTGTTCTTGCTGATGCTGCCAAAGGCGGACTCGCCGCCTGCCGGTGTTTCGGGAAACAAGGATGAAGATTGAGAACGGCGGGCGGTATTCGTCTCGGAGGCATTTTTCGTGACGACGGCAGGCGGCGCATGCGGCTGGCTGATGTCGCGCGACACCCAGCCGATGCCAATGCCAGCCAGCAAGGTCGCCGAAACGACCAGCAACTGTGATTTCAGAATTCCTTTAGTCATAAGATAATGCTGTGGCAAAAGTTCGAGGCCCGTGCGCTACCGATCAGGCTACCACTCAATACGCCGGTTTTACGGTAAAGTTGCAAAGTAATGCAACGTGAATTTATACTGCCGAGCCAGTATCATCCATGAATGATGTCGAAAACGGCTGTAAGCAGGTTTGCCATGACAGATGATATGGAGTCTTGTTGGCTCAAAGCTTTCATCAGCAAATGATATAAGTGAGTCCTTGGTGAAGCTTGAACGCGCAGTTAATTCTTGCCCAGGTGCTGATAGAGGATGCGTTTCACCTCGGCGATGCCTTGAGGATGCTGATTGGTCCAGTGGCCGCTGGGGATGATGAGCTCACTCTGAGCGCCATCAAGATGACTGCTCCAGTAAGGCACAATGCCATCGCTGCTGACGGGTGGCGTATGATTGAGATTGCCGCCCTTGCCCCGGTCACCCAGAATGGAATGATAAGGGATTCCCTTGGCCAGTGGCAGTGCTGCCAGATTGTTGACGAAGCGGTTTTTGGGATCAAGGAAGTCGATGCTGTTGGGCATCTTCTGCATCTGGGCACCGGTGGAAGTCGGTTTGGCCAAGGCTATTGCACTGGTATCGCCTCCCAATAGTTTGTCCCGATTACCGATCATCTTGGAGCCCATGCGGCCGAAAAAGTTGGTGGCCATGTCGGCGCCGCGATGCGAGGGCGAGCAAAAGATTACGCGGGAAATTTCCGGACGGTGCTTGAAGATCAGCGCGCCAGTCATCAGCTTGCGAGTCTCCGGGGTGAAAGGCATTTCTGCGGGCGGCTTGTCATAGACGGCATTCCAGAGCGACATGCCGCTGTCCGTCATCAGCGTCCGGCTGATCATGCCGCCCATGCTGTGACCGATGACGACGATTCTCTTATGATCAGGATAGCGTTTGTTGATGGCATCCATCTGCTGGCGCAAGACGGCTGCGCTTGCGGGGTAGGGATTGCCGGATGGGTAGCTGAAAAACCAAATCTGGTAATTGGCCCGGATCACCGGATCAGCCCGGAGGCTTTCGATCATGGGTGCCCATGTTGCTTGCGAGTCTCCGAGGCCATGGATGCAAAGAATGGGAATCTTCTTCGGATCATAAGGTTGCAGTCGCGCCAGGCGTCCTTTCGTGGCCACTTCGTCGGGCTTGAACAAGCCGCCGAGTTCCTTTTTCCGGGGATCGAGTTCCGCCAGGGCCAGGGCGATGGGTGCCGTGAAATTAGCGGCCAGAGGATAAGTGCGGCCATCCATTTTCACGGTTTCGGTCGAAAGAGGATCTACCAATGTGGCGGTGCAATTGCGTCCCTTGATGTCCACCAGTCCGGTCACGCCGTAGTAAGCGTGTTTTCCCTGCGCAAAGGGATCGATCTTGGTGACGTCAATATCCCTGGTGTTGATCACCAGCGGTGCCCCGAGGCCCGCCTTGTCGGACTGCTGCACCACCAACCGGCCCTGAAATTGATAGCGGTCGGCGGGCCGGATGTTGAAGTCGGACAGACTGAGTTTTCCAAGCGCAGCAATCTTTTTGAAGGAGAGGCTCCATGTCTGACTGGCCCCCGGGCATGGCACCGGCGCATTCCACGGTTCCAGACCGGCATCGTTGATGGTTTCGAAGATTCGGGCGACCGCGAAATTGTAGTCAGCGCGCGCTTGCGTATCGCCGGGGTTTTTCGCGAGCACCGCTCCTGCCGCGGCTGCTGCATCCAGGTATTGGCCGATTTTGGCCTGCGGTTCCTTCGCCGGATGCTTGAGCGCCCCTGCGATCATTTGTCCGGCTGCGCTGGAAGATTTGTAGTCCGGCCGCTTCTCGCTGACGGTGGAATAATGGGAGCAACTGGAGACGACCAGCGTCAGGCCGAGCAGAAGGATGCGGAGCGCAGGGAGGGTATGCATGATGAAGAAATTAAACTGGCAAGATGTTGATTAGCGTCAAGCTGGCCCCGAGCAGGCATGTGCCTTTCGATGAAGCATCGAGCTCATTTATACTCTCGCGAAGGGACTCGCGATCTACTTTTGTAGGAATAAAAGTTGGGGCTGAAGTAGCTAAGGCTTATCGCTTGGGATGTTTATACCAGTATTTCAGCTGTTTTAGAAGCTCTTTGTGGTTGCCTCCATTGAAGCGCCATT
>JAIOQF010000232.1 GCA_021413535.1 Verrucomicrobiota bacterium | reverse complement strand
GGTGCGCATTCCAAGTTCACGAGCCCGCTTGCGCAAGGCGCTTCCTGAAAGCTGCTGGTTGATCATGCCGCGCACCTCGTCATCAATCTTGAAAATTTCCACCAGGCTCATTCGACCACGGTAGCCCGAGTGACGGCATTTCGGACAGCCCTTGGGCGCCTTGATAGTGGCTGAATAAAGCGAGGAAAGATCAAGGGACAATGAACGCGCTTCTTTCTCGGAAAGCTGTCCGTCCTGTTTGCATTCACCACAGAGCTTGCGCACCAGACGTTGGGCTTGAATCGCGCGGATCGATGATGCAATGAGGAAGGGCTTGATGCCAATGTCCACCAATCGCGACACGGCACTGGGCGCGTCATTCGTGTGCAATGTGCTGAAGACCAAGTGCCCGGTGAGCGAGGCATTGATGGCAATGCTCGCCGTTTCCATGTCGCGGATTTCCCCGATCATGACGATGTTGGGTGCCTGGCGCAGCATGGCGCGCAAAGCCGCCGCGAATGTCATGCCGATGTCTTCCTTGACCATCACCTGGTTGATGCCGGGCAGTTCGTATTCAACGGGATCTTCCACCGTGATGATCTTGCGATCGGGCCGGTTGATATAATTCAAGCAGGCATAGAGCGTCGTGGTCTTGCCGGAACCCGTCGGGCCCGTGACCAGGATAATGCCATCGGGCAACGTGATGAGTTTCTCAAACACATCCTGATCGTCGGAGAGAAATCCCAAATCACTCAAACCCAGCCGCAACGATGACTTGTCCAGAATACGCATGACCACGCTCTCTCCGTGCGTCGTGGGCACGATGCTGACACGCAAGTCGATATCCTTGTCTAATGTCTTCATCTGAATACGACCATCCTGCGGCACGCGCTTTTCATCGATACTCATGGAGCCCGACATGATCTTGAGGCGCGCAATGATGGAGGTATGCAGCTTTTTTGGATGATGTTCCACGTCGTGCATCACACCGTCGATGCGATAGCGCACGCGCAGATCGCGTTCCATGGGCTCGATGTGAATATCACTCGCCCGGTTCTTCACACCTTCCGAGAGTGTGTTTTGCACCAGCCGAATAATCGGCGCGTCACTGTCAGTGGTCGTGCCGCCACTCACGCCCTTGATGAAGGAGTCCGCCATCTCCTCGGCATTCCCATACATCGCCGTGATGATCGCCCGCACCGCCCCGGGCGTGCTGCAGAGGATGTCAATATCCGGCCCAATGACGTGCGGCAGAGCATCAAGCGTTTCAAAATTATTCGGATCGGTAATCGCCACCTGAAGCCGGCCATGTTCGTAACCCAGTGGAACCGCTTGAAAACGGCGCGCCACATCTTCGGGCACCACCACCTTATATTCCGGCGACGGCGTGAATCCCGTCAGATCAACAAACTCCATCCCGGAACTCACCGCCATGGTGCGCGCCACATCTTCCTCGTTCACCACGCCCGCTTTGATCAAGCCAGATACCATCGACTCAGTCGGCTTCTTGCTCGTCTTGGCATGCTGAAGGTCTTTCTCCGTGACCAGGCCGGCCTCAGTCAAGAGCTGGATCAAATAGTCTTCGTTTGAATACATGTAGTTACGGAAAAATCAGGGTGCGGGAATTTATCAGGGGGCTCTGTCGTGCTTGTCAGAGTAACAAACAAGCGCAAACCCTGTCAACACTGCGCAAGAAATATACAAATTTGGTGAATAATTGCTTGCGGGCTGATCGTTCCCTGCCAGCGCATCCACCACACTTACAATGAATCCGTCCTCCATCCTCACCGCAATCGCAGTTCTCATTTTATCGATTCCCCATGCTCGCGCCCACGAGGCCGCGCAGCAGATGGCCGATGTCGCCAACGCCTTTCTCAACACACTGTCTGCTGAACAAAAATCGAAAGCCTTGTTCAATTTCTCAGACAATGAACGCGAAAACTGGCACTTCATTCCCCGCGAACGCCAAGGGCTCGCCCTGCGGGAGATGACCCCGGAACAGAAACTGCTCGGTCACGCCCTGCTCAATGCCGGCCTGAGCAATCGAGGCCAGCTGCTGGCCTCGACCATCATGAGCCTCGAAGAAGTTCTCTATCAAATCGAAGGCGATGCCAATCCATCCAAACGAGATGCCACTCGCGAAAAACGTCATCCGGAAAAATATTACCTCAGCATCTTCGGCGCTCCAGCCATGACGGGTGCCTGGGGCTGGCGGGTTGAAGGTCATCACCTATCTCTGAATTTCACCATCAAGGACGGCACCCTGCTCCGGGCCACACCCAGTTTTTTCGGCTCCAATCCCGGCGAAGTCCGCACCGGCCCGCGCGCGGGCACACGAATCCTTGCCCTTGAAGAAGATCTCGGACGCGCCTTCGCAAAATCTCTCACGGCCGATCAATGGAAAATGGCGCTGGTCGAAACCACCGCGCCAAAAGAAATGATCACCGAGGCGAAACATCACGTCGACCCGCTCAGCCCTGCTGGAATCAGCGAGACCAATCTGCAGCCGGAACAGAAAACCGCCTTGCGCCAGATCATCCACGAATACCTTTTTCGCGTCCGCCCCGACATCGCCGAAGAGCGCTGGCAAGTGATCGAATCCACGGGCCCAGTCAACTTTGCCTGGGCGGGCGACCTCGAAAAAGGAAAACCTCACTATTATCGTGTGCAGGGCGGATCCTTTCTTCTCGAATACGACAATACTCAAAATGACGCCAATCACGTTCACACCGTCTGGCGCGATTTCGCAGGTGATTTCGGCAGCGACATCCTCGATGCCCACGTGAAATCAGAACACAAATAAGCACTGAACCGTCACTTTCCGCGCAGCAGCTTTTTTAACTCCGCTGTCGGCTCCGGCATCAGCTTGAGCTTCTCCTCAACTCCGCCCTCGAAGCCCTGAAATAATTGCTCCAATTTGTCCACCGGCAGATCGAAGAACCAGGCGGCCGACGCAGTCCCCGGGTTGCCGTGCCATTCGAGCGTAAAGGTAAACAATCGCTGACGGCGACGCGCAGTCTGTCCCTTGGCCGTGAGCACGCCGTCACTCTTGCGCGTGTGCAGGGTTTCGAAGTCGCGTAATTTTTCACCAGGTTTCGGATTCACTTCGAAAGGCAGCGGATCATAGGGTTTCCAGGCCGGTGAATTCTCCGCCTCCATCAAGCCGAGGCGAATATCATCCACGCTGAAATTCTGTGCGGTGCTGAAGTCATGCTGCTTCAGCACGCAGATAACTTTCATTTTATCACCGTTCTGCGGATCGGCCTGATCGGTCCGGTAGCCCACGACGTATTCCCAAGCACCCACGTGAAATTGTTCAGCCTTGTCTTCGTCCCCCAGTCGAGGAGCAAACAGCGGGCTCCCAAACCGCGCGAGGATCTGCGTCCGGGAGCTTCCCAGAAGATCCTGCGCCGAGGCCGCCTCAACGCCCAGCAGACCCGGCCACATCACCAAGAGAAATGCGAGCCTCAGGGCACGGTGGTTGTTTTTCATATTCTTTCATACAACTGTGCACTCGAAAAAATGTCAAGCTCGCCGACCAATGCCGGCAATAAACAAACAATTATTAGCAACCGCCATGGCGCTTCCGGTAAATAATGCTACATTTTCCGTCCCATGAGAAACATTCGCGCCATTGCCAGCATCATGATCATCATCGGATCAGTGCTGGTTCAAATTTCCTACAAACTCCTTTCAGATACGGCATCAGTCAGTCAATTCACCCACGGGCTGATCCAAAACCTCCTGCCAGCCATGGCCGGCCTCATTCTCATTCATAATGGCGTCAAGGGACTCCTCAATGCACCTGGCCCGTCCAATTAAGACAAAGCGAGTCCCATTTTCCTGCGGCGCGCCCCGGATTGTGCTGCGGCCACCATCTCTTCCTCGATGACCGGCTACGAACAGCTTCAGGCAAATCTTCGCTCCCGTCCGCTCCGCTGGCTGGTCACCGGCGGTGCAGGTTTCATCGGCTCTCACGTCGTCGAACAGCTTCTCTCGCTCGGCCAGCGCGTCCGGGTGCTCGATGACTTCACTTTCGGCCATCGGCGCAACCTCGATGCCGCAGCTTCGGCCAATCATCATTCACTGGAAGTCATCGAAGGCAACATCGCCAATGCCGATGCCTGCACTCACGCAGTCGCCGATGTAGACCATGTCGTCCATCTCGCCGCGCTCGGCAGCGTTCCGCTCTCGCTGGAGAAGCCTGAACTATGCCATGCCAGCAACACCACCGGGACACTGAATCTCTTCATGGCCGCTCATGCCGCCGAGATCAAAGGCCTCGCCTATGCCAGCAGCAGCGCCGTGTATGGCGATGACAGCCTGCCCAGCAAACGCGAGGACTCCATTGGCCAGTGCCTCTCCCCCTACGCCGCAAGCAAGCGCATGAACGAAATCCACGCGCAAACCTGGCACACCTGTTTCGGTCTCCGCGCCGTCGGCTTGCGTTTTTTTAATGTCTTCGGCCCGCGCCAGGATCCGAACGGCGCTTACGCCGCCGTGATTCCACAATGGATCGCCACCATGAAACAGGGGCATGATGTTTTCATCAACGGCGACGGTGCCAACACTCGCGACTTCTGCTTCGTGCGCGACATCGTGCAAGCCCAGCTCCTGGCCGCAACAACCGAAAACGAGTCCGCTTTCGGCGATGTCTTCAACGTCGGCCTCGGCCGTGGCACCAGCCTCAACGAACTCTTTTCAACGCTTAAAGCTCTGATCGAAGAATCCTCCGATCAAATTGTCCCGCCCGCCATCCACCGCGACTTCCGCCCCGGCGACATCCGTCATTCCTGCGCCGACGCCACAAAAATACAGCGCATCCTCGGCTTCACTCCGCAGCACACCGTCATGGACGGCCTGCGCGAAACCGTCGCTGCATTTTGAACCAGCTCATAACCCATAACATTTTCCCATGAACAGCATGACCGGCTTCGGCCACGGTGAAGCAGTCGCGGACGGAGTCGTCTGGCGCGCGGAACTCAGCTCCGTCAATCGCAAGGCGCTGGAACTCGTCGTGCATCTGCCGCGCGATGTGGCAGACCTGGAGACGCCACTGCGAAACCGTCTTGCAGAAAAACTCTCCCGCGGCCGCGTCCAATGCAACATCACTGCTGATCGCGGCTCTGGCGCCAGCACCACCCTGCGCCTCGATGAACCGCTGGCCAAGCAATACGCGGAGCATCTGCACAAGCTCGGATTCAGAAAAGACATCTCCGACCCCACGCGCTGGCCCGGCGTCTTCACACTGGAACAAACCGACATTTCCGCCGACCAGGCCCAGCCCTACATTGAAAAATCCGTGGATGCCGCGCTCGCTCAACTGCTGACCATGCGGCGAGCCGAGGGTGAAAATTTGAAAGCTGACATCAGCTCGCGCCTCGATGCCCTGTCAACGATGCTGCAGTCCGCCCGCGAATCATCACCGCAAATCGTCACGCGCTATCGCGAAACCCTACGTCAGCGTCTCGCGGATGCCGGTCTTCCGCTGCCGCTCGACGACGAGCGACTTCTAAAAGAGATCGTCATCTTCGCCGATCGCTCTGATATCAGCGAAGAGATCACCCGAACGGAAAGTCACATCGCGCAATTCCGGCAATACATGGATTCAGGCGAACCCGTCGGCCGCGCCCTCGATTTCCTCTGTCAGGAACTTTTCCGCGAATGGAACACCACAGGCAGCAAAGCCAATGACGCCGCGCTCGCCCAGACCGTGGTGCGCGCCAAGACCGAGCTCGAAAAAATACGCGAGCAAGTGCAGAACATCGAGTGAACTCCGCAAGAAGGGGCATGACTCAATTGCATGGTTCGGATTTTTCCAGTCCTGACCCATCACATGAAGCCTGCGCGGATTTCTTAACTCATCCTCCATTCGCCATTGGACATTCACCGGGAATTCATCATTGATCATTCATCATTCATAATTTCCCGATGTCCTCTCCCGCCTTCCCCGCCCGCCGACTCGGCGTCCTGCTCGTCGTCTCTGGCCCCTCCGGTTCCGGCAAGACCACGCTCTGCCGTCAACTGGCTGACGCCGGCGAAGTCGTCTACTCCGTCTCCGCCACCACTCGTCCGGCCAGACCCGGTGAAGTCCACGGTCGCGACTATTACTTTTTCTCTGAACCTGAGTTCGAAGAAAAACTCGCGCAGGGCGAATTCTTCGAACACGCGCGCGTCCACGGAAATCTCTACGGCACCCTGAAAAGTTTCGTCAAACAGAACCTCGAAAACGGCACGGATGTGGTCATGGACATCGACGTCGACGGCGCCGCCCAAATTCGTGCCTGCGACGACGAACTTGTGCGCCGCTGCCATGCCGACATCTTCATCCTGCCGCCCAGTGTCGAGTCATTGAAAGAGCGCCTGGCCAATCGCGGCACTGAGGACGGCGATACCCTGGAACTCCGTTTGAAGAACGCGCTCACCGAAATCGCCCATTGGCCCGAGTATCACTACGCACTTGTCAGCGGATCACGCGCAGAAGATTTAGAACGCTTCCGTGCGCTGCTGCTGGCGGAGAGGATGAGGGTGCAGAGGTTGAGTTAGTGCGCTGAACCTTGACTAGCTATCTCCTGCCCATGGAAATCTCGTTATTGTTCTCACTTTGAATTTGGAGATGCGACCACCTTTCATTCGACAGGCAACGCAACCCAAAACCTAGCTGAAAAACATATCTAAAGGACTTCGCACACTTGACACCCTTCATAGGGGTTAGGCGACGGTTGCATCACCTATCGGCTTTCTGAGTGAAATGAGTTGCTGTGTAATGAATGTGGCGATGGCGTAACCTAATGCGCCTCCGATAGCTAGGCTCCTGTCACGCGGGTTGTCCATCTCCCAGTGACCTTGTTGAATAGAGTAAATACCGGCTCCAAGAATCCAGAAGACGACTCCCGCAACCATGAAAGTAATGAGCGGTGTAAGCCTAGATGGACGGAGCAGCAAGAGAATGGAAATGGGCAAGGCTACGAAAATGCCTCGGACTAAAAAGGCGAGCAGACACAACCCAAAAGACATCCATACCCACGTGAAGTCGAAAGGCAGGTTGTCCCCACTCGTGTCGAGGATGCGAAAGGCGATATTGAACGCAACCCAGCTACAAATGATGCCGGTTATCTGCAATAGTGCGATCAGTGAAAGGCACCGAACTGCGCTTCGTAGGATTCGTTTCATGGGAGATGTGCGGAGTCGCCTAACATCGTAATATCCCTCATTCTCGCGGAATAATGCACTTGGCGGCACATTATCCCACAATCTGTATTCGCTGCGGCAGACTACTTATTCTTCTCTCCCCACGCCTTAACAAACTCGATGTTCTGCTTCACGTCGCCGACGTTATCATCCCATTTGTTTTCGTATTCGACGGAGATGTTGCCTTTAAA
This sequence comes from Verrucomicrobiota bacterium, assembly GCA_021413535.1. Classification (GTDB taxonomy): domain Bacteria; phylum Verrucomicrobiota; class Verrucomicrobiia; order Verrucomicrobiales; family Verrucomicrobiaceae; genus VFKE01. The sequence continues at coordinate 2,343 of JAIOQF010000232.1, read as the reverse complement.
TCCCTGCGCCTTGAGCTCGGCGAGGCATCCGGCGATGTCGCTGATTCCAGTGCCATAAATCTGATCCGGGAGCTGCTTGCCGATCGCTGCGCGATCCTTCAAATGCGTGCTGATGATGCGTCCCTTGAGGATTTTTAGACAATCTAGGGCCACTAAACCGCTCGTCTGCCAGTGACCGGTGTCAGCACAGGCACCCATGCGCGGATCGCGATCTTTTACCAGCGCCGCGACATAGTTCGGATCCCATAATTGATAACCGCGATCCATCGCGCGCTTCGCGTGTTCATGATAACCGACACAGATGTCGAACTCCTTCACCAACTTCTCGATGATGTCGATATTCTTCACGTCCTCAGTCGTGATGGCGTAGACCCCAAGCTTCTTGCCGAACGCAAAAATCTGCTTCCACTCCGCCTCGTCCTTGCCGCCAACCACGCCGTAGTTCACAGCCTTGACGTTGTGCTGCGCCAGCTTCGCCTGGAGCGCGGCGAAGTCCTCGTCGCTCATCGTGTGAATGAGCTTCCGGTCAGGATGCTCCTTGCTCAATCTCTGACCTGGATAGAACTCAATGCACTTGGCACCCGCCTGCTCGGCTTTCTCAATGGCCTCGAACGCGGTGAATCGATTAAAGGTATATGCCTGCGGCCCGATGGCGAAACCACCCTGCTTGACGCTGTCGGGCAGCGTGTTCTCAGCAAGGACGAAGGTCGCAAGTGCCATTGAAGTAACGATCGTGAAGATAAGGCGGTTCATATTCTCGAAGTGCATCATGCAGAGTGCATCTTGTCAAGCAATGGCCGACGTTACCTTTCAAGCTGCCGCGCGATCACCGCATCAATTGGATTCCAGTCATCCGTCAGCACCTGGCGCGGCACCGGCAGATAAGCCGGTGGCACCCGCGCGCCAGTGAGCCGGACCTGCCATGAATTCGCAGCATAAAACCGGTCCTCCAGCCACGGCTTCCATGACTTTACCGAGGCCAGCAGAATCACGTTCTGCGACTCATGACGCACGCTCTCCGCGAAGACCTCAACATGGGGAAACACCGCGCGCAGCGTAGCCAGAGTGTGCCCCAGCAGTGCAGCGCGCTCACCCTCGACCGCACTGATGACGTTCATCAGAAAAACACCGTCATCTGACAGACGCGACTTCACCTGCGTAAAAAATTCGCGCGTGATCAGATGAGCCGGAATGTGCCGCACGCCGTTGTAGGCATCGCCGAAAACCAGATCGTATTTCTCACTGCCGCGCTGGAGGAAGCGGCGTGCATCATCCGCGTGCGCCCGAACATTGCGAAATTCATCCAGCTTGAAAAACTTCCGTCCGACTTCGATGACCGCCGGATCGATCTCAACAACATCCACGCTGACATCAACACCGATCCGCGCAACTTGCTCCGGCATGCCAAACGCGCCCGCTCCAATGAACAGCGCGCGCTTGATTTTCAGATTGTCATTCAACTGCGCAAGCTGCCAGAAGCGCTGGTAGTCGAGAATAAGATCGCCATTCTCCATCATGCCGCCCTCCAGTGTGGAGTCGAGCTTGAGTCGCCGATCCCAACCCGTGGGCGTGTCGTGCTGGAGCACTTCGATCTGATGATAAAACGACTGCGCGTGATATTTGATCGCCTTATCTGTCACCGCCTCTGCGGGCAACGCACTGGCAGCCGCGAGCAATCCCACCAGCAGCGGTGCCACTTGGGATCGCGGCGACTTGCGCGCCAGCCAAAATGCCAGCAGCGCGAGCAGAAGTAATATGGCGCCAGCACCAAGAAAAATCGTTTTCACACCGAAGGTCGAAAGCAGCACGAAGCCCGATAAAAATGTGCCGACAAAACTTCCGAGCGACCCGAGCATACTGATTGTGCCCGCGGCCCGGCCAACGTGTTCGTCGTGTCCGGCCAGACTGTAAAACCGCACCGACGCTGGCGACACCGCACCAAGTAAAATTCCCGGCAGTGCAAAAAGAAACAATGAGATAATAACTGGCCCGGAGATGAGCCCAGAATCCTTCAGCGATTCCGCAAGCATCGAGTTCAAAAAGGGAATCAACATCGTGAGAACCGCCGCGCCCGAGAGCAGCCAGCCGAGCAAGTCCATGCGTTTCATCTTGTCCGCCAGCACTCCGCCCAGGTAACCGCCGACACTAAAAGCCACGAGGATCACGCCGATCAACGCGGTCCAGGTGTAGAGGCTGTTGCCGAAATTTGGCGCCAGCAATCGGTTGGCGCTGATCTCAATGACCATGATAGCCGCTCCGGCGATGAAGCAGATTAGACCCAGCAGCACGCGAATGAAACGATGAGGCGCAGCCAACGGCTCCGTCTGTGGTTTTGCTGTTTTT
>JAIOQF010000013.1 GCA_021413535.1 Verrucomicrobiota bacterium | reverse complement strand
ACGCTGGGATTTCTCGCGGACAATATCCAGCTGACTAAAGAAGAAGCCGGGTTGTGACTGAATGGAATGATGGCAGGAGTTTGAACTGATTTAGAGTCACAGTCATTCAACATTCCAATTTTCCATCACTCCAGTCTTCCATCCGCTCCTCGCCTTATGGATCTCGTCGCGATTCCATTTCTAATCATTCTGCTCATTCTTATTGGCATCGGCATCGCTGTCGGCCTGGTGTTCTGCGTCGTCGCCGCCTTTTTACTGGCGGCGGGAGTTGTTTCCGCTTCCGCCATGGTCGGCGTCTTGCGTGGAAGTGTGCTGGCTGGATTCCGCGCATTCATCTGGCAGGCTGGGGCGCTCGCGGGGATGATTGCAGGCATCGCGGTCGTGGCTGGAGTGCGATTTTTCCTGGAAACGTGGCGTGAAGGCGCGGGCCCTTGGATCGGCGGTGCGCTCGGCGGAATGGCGGGAGGCTTGTTGATCGCCCTGCTGGTTGATTTTCTTTTGCGACGCCTCGCAATCTGGCTGGAAAAAACGCGCCGTCAGGCCTGAGGGACTTGATGACTTCAAATGTTTATTTCATCGCGAACGCCACGTGCGATGCAATTTTATTGAGGCCGGTGATCATTTCAGTTCCAACTCCACCGGACAATGATCAGACCCATAAATGTCTGGCCGGATCCGGGCGGCTTTGAGCTGCGGCTTCACACTTTCGGACACCAGCCAGTAGTCGATGCGCCAGCCGACGTTGTTGGCCCGGGCGTTGGCCCGGTAACTCCACCATGAATAGTCTTTCGACGTCGGGTCAAAGTGCCGGAAGGTATCCACGAACCCAGTGTCGAGAAGCCGGGAGAAACTGGCACGCTCCTCATCACTGAAGCCGGGATTCCGCCGGTTTTCCTTCGGACGGGCGAGATCGATCTCCTGATGCGCCACATTAAGATCACCGCACGCGAGCACAGGCTTTTCTTTTCCCAGTCTCTCTAAATAGAGTCGATACTCTTCATCCCATTTCATGCGATAAGGCAGGCGCTTGAGTTCTTCCTGAGCGTTGGGGGTATATACATTGACGAGATAAAAATCAGGAAACTCCAGAGTGATGACGCGGCCTTCGGTGTCGTGCTCTGGTAGGTTCATGCCCAGCGCGTGTGACTTGAACGGCAGTCTGGAAAATATCGCAGTGCCGGAATAACCTTTCTTTACTGCAGAATTCCACACCACCTCATAGCCAGTGAGCCAGTCCAGCGGCGCCTGGTGCCGCTCAGCCTTCACTTCCTGGAGACAAATAATGTCAGCATCAACGCTGGTGATATAATCGCGCAGACCTTTGTCCATGCTGGCGCGGATGCCGTTGACATTCCAAGAGGTGAGTTTCATCATCGCATGAAAGGGCGGAAGGCCCGGCTTGCAACCGGATAAGGCGAGCCGAACGGGTCAGTAAATAAATATTTTGTTGGATGATAAAAAAAGTCACGGGGCTCGTAGTCATCCCAGCCATGGCTAAGTCCACCCTTGCCCTTATCCTGCTGGTCACCTTCGGTGGCTTGGGACACCTCAGCGCCACCGCCAAGCCCCAGATGACCGTGGATGTCACGGCCGCCGCAAAACAAATCGACGCCATCTTGGCCGCCGACTGGAAAAAGAATAATCTCCATTGCCGCGAGACGGAGCAATTCCTAAACTCCAAGGAGAAGGACAAGCGCGCAAAGCTCATCGACCAGCTGCTCAACAGCGAGGGCTACAAGCAGCACTACTTCAACTTCTGGGCAGACATTCTCCGCGCCCAGAGCCAGCCGCAGAATAGCGGAGGCATCTCTGGAACGACCTACATAAACTTCATCAAGGACAGCCTGCGCAATAACAAACCCTACGACCAGTTCGTGCGCGAAATGGTTTCCGCCCAAGGCAAGGCCTGGGACAACGGCGCGATCGGCTACTACTTGCGCGACCGCAATATGCCGCTGGACAACATGGCCACCACGGTGCGCATCTTTCTTGGCACTCGAATCGAGTGCGCCCAGTGCCACGACCATCCCTTCGACAAGTGGACGCAGAAGCAATTCTACGAAATGGCCGCTTTTACCTATGGTGTAAGCTCACGCGACTATGAAGGCGGCCCGATCAACGGCGTCCGCAAGATGATGAACGAGAAAGAACAGGCACTCCGCCTGGAAATGAAAGGCGCAACTCCCGAAAAAATAACGGAGATCAAAAGCAGGCAGGAAAAGTTGCGCGACGAGCGGCGCTATGTCGAACAGGCTCTCCAGCGCCTCCGTGATCCGCTGCGCTACACTGAACTCGGCTACCGCGACACAAAGCTCCAACTCCCACAGGACTACAAATATTCCGATATGCAGCCGAAAGCCGTGGTGTCGGCCGCCACCATCATGGGCCACCCGCTTAACTGCCCCCCCGGCGCGGACGGCTTAAAGGCTTATGCAGAGTGGATGACTTCCCGTGAAAACCCGCGCTTCACGAATGTCGTTGCCAACCGCCTGTGGAAAAAAGTCTTCGGCCTCGGCCTGATCGAGCCCGTCGATGAACTCATGGACAACACCGTGGCCATGAATCCCGAGCTAATGAAGCATCTGGAAAAGCTCATGCTAGACCTGAACTACGACATGAAGGCCTACTTGCGCGTGCTTTACAACACCCAGACCTACCAGCGCAGCGTGAACCGCGAAGAAGTGCCGGCCGGCGTAGTCTACCACTTCACCGGCCCCGTCCTGCGACGCATGACCGCGGAGCAGATGTGGGATTCGTTTGTCGCCCTGATCAATCCCACGCCGGACATGCCGAACCTTCCCGTTCGTGAAGCCGCACATAAGCGCGTCATGAGCGTAAAGAAATTAAGCGACTCGCTCGACACCTTGGAACCCCAGGAAGTGCTCGATGGCGCACTGTCGGTCGGAGAAAAATACCGTAATCAAGCCGAGCGCCTCAAGACGCTGCAAAAGGAAATCGCAGAGGCCAAGGCGAACAACGACATGGAAAAAGCCCGCGAACTGGGCAAGGAACTGGGCCGCTCCGAGCAACAAGCCCGCGCCGAGATCAACCAGAAGCTCTTCGTGCCCGCCGTGAAACGTCTTCAGGCAAAAGTTACTGGCAAGACAGAACCGATCCCGGTGGTCGCCTCCGCCGAGGTCCCGGCTTCCGACAATCCTGAGGACAAGGCCATGATGAACATGATGGCTTACAACCCCGACCAGGCGATGGGCAAGATCGAAATCCCCGGCTATGACGAACCAAAGAAGACTGACGAACAGATCAAGGCCGAGCAGGAACATCAGCAGCAGGTGATGATCGAAGAAGCCGCTTACTTCGGCATTCCAGAAAAAGAGCATAAGGAATATATCCGCTGCCGTTTGCAGCAGCAGCGCGACTGGCTCCGTTCCGCAGAAATCGAAAGCCCCGCACCGCGCGGCCACTACCTGCGCGAGTTCGGCCAGAGCGACCGCGAACTCGTGGAGAACGGCAATTCCGACGCCTCCGTCCCCCAGGCTCTGGCGATGATGAACAGCCAGCTTCTGCCGAAGATCATGGAGAAATACTCCCAACTGATGCTCACCATCAACAGGTCGACAAATGTCGAAGACAAGGTCAAGGCCGCCTACCTCACGCTGCTTTCCCGCGAGCCCACTGAGAATGAAAAACGCGTCTGGCTTGAAGCCCAAACCAAAGGCCTCAGCACGATGGAAGACCTCGTCTACGCCCTCATCAACACCCAGCAGTTTATTTTCATCCAGTAAGTCCCCCAGCAATCATCCACCCGTCCCCCGCCATGAACTCCAACCTTCAATCCCAACTTCTCCGGCACGACGAACTCTCGCGCCGCCAGTTCGTTGTCCGCACTGCCAGCGCCATGCTCGGCGTTGGACTTCTGCCGGGCATCTTCCCTTCCAAAGCCAGCGCGATTCCATTCGAGAATGCATCCAAGCTCAAGCAAGTCGCGACCGCCAAGAACGTCATCTATTTATACATGTCCGGCGGCCAAAGCCATCTGGACACTTGGGATCCGAAGGAGGACGTCGTAACCGCTGGTCCGGTCAAGCCCATCAAGACCAGCGCCGACGGCATCCGTATCTCCGAGTATCTGCCGCTGATGGCGCAGCAGATGCACCATGCCACCGTGATCAATTCGCTCAACTCCAACCAGGGCGCGCACGAGCAGGGCAACTACTTCATGCACACCAGCTATGCGATGCGCGGCACCATCCGCCATCCTGCGATGGGCGCCTGGCTCAACGTGCTTCAGGGAGGCGGCAACAAAACTCTTCCGAACTTTGTCTATATCGGCAATGACAGCCGCCATCCCGGCGCCGGTTTCTTTCCCGCCTCGCAGGGACCGCTCTTCGTGAACAATCCCGAAAACGGCATCAAGAACGTGCGCCTCCAAAAAGGCCTCACGGAAGATCGCTTTGCCTCGCGCCTCGCACTGGCGAAAGACCTCGACCAAGACTTCCGCGCGACTTTCCCGCATCGCAACGTGAAGGCCTACACGGAAATGTATGATCACGCTGTCACCATGATGAAAAGCGAAGACCTCAATGCCTTCGATCTCTCCAAGGAAAACGAGGAAGTCCGCAAGGCCTACGGCAAGGAATCCTTCGGTCAGGGCTGTCTGCTCGCCCGTCGTCTTGTGGAACGCGGCGTGCGTTTTGTCGAAGTCAGCCTCGGCGGCTGGGACACTCACGCTGCAAACTTTGTCCGCGTCCCTGAACTTTGCCAAACTCTTGACCGCGCCATGTCCACCCTCACGGCAGATCTCCACGCGCGCGGCCTGTTAAAGGACACGCTCATTGTTCTCAACTCCGAATTCGGACGCACTCCGACGATCAACCAGAATATCGGTCGCGACCACTATCCGAAAGCCTTCTCCGGCGTGCTCATCGGCGGCGGCGTCAAAGGCGGCTACACTTACGGCAAGACCGACAAGGAAGGCCGCGAAGTCGAAGAGAACAAAGTTGAGATTCCCGACTTCAACGCCACCATCGGCTACGCGCTCGGCCTCTCGCTCAACCAAGTCGTCTACTCGCCCAGCAAGCGTCCGTTCGTGGTGGCCGACAAGGGCCAGCCGATCATTGATGTGTTCGCGTAAATCGGAAAAGCTTTGCAAAATTCAAACAGACTGCGGTTTTCATCCGCGTCTCCTTCGTAAAATCAGAAACGGCAGGTCAAGAATCGAAAAGAAGACCCACGCGAGCGGCAGGATGGCGCCGATATACCAGGGCCAGGAACCGAGATAGTCGAACAGGCTGGCCGTCGGCGGCTTCTCGCAAAGGAAACCAAAGTTAGCCTTGCAGCCGACCAGTCGCAGAAGAAAATTCATCGTGCCCGCAACCGCAGCATAAACCGCCAGCCAGCTAATGGCGCGCAGCGCCGCACCACGTCGCGGCGTGATGCCACGTCCCAAAACAACTTGCAGCGCCGCCAGCACCACGCCGCAGTGCAAGACAAAAAACATCACGAAGCGCGGATGGGGCCATTCCGCCGTCAGTGCCGGCGTGATCAGTCCTTGAAGCGTGCCGGCCAGTCCCCAGAAATACAAAAGCTCGCACACTTCCGGCTCTCGCTTGATCAGCGCCAGCGCACCGAGGAACGCCGCCACATCACACAGATGCAACGGCAGCACATTGCTGGGTTGCAGCATTTCGTATTGCCATGCGACCCAGAGGTTAAAAGGCCATTCCAGCAGCAGCAGCAGCGCCAGCGTCAACTCCAATGGTCGCACCACACGGAGCACGCCAACACGCGTCAGGAGAATCAGCGTGATCGCAGTCAGCAAGAAGACACCGAGCACGATTTGGTGCGAAGTGCCGAATGAATGAAATGCAACAGGCGAAAGGGCTGCCATGATCAGTCTCAGAGCTTTAATGCAGCAAGACAAAGGGCAATCGCCAATCTGGTAAAATTTCCCCACAGTAAACATGGTGAACTGACAGCAACGGTAGCCAGTGCCGGAAAGGGTTTTCTCCAGCTTGATTCCGGCTTCATTTTTGGTTATGAATATTTTTGACCGTCACCGCCTGAAATTTTGAAGCCCCGCCTCATCAAATTTACCTGTCCTGCCTGCAACGCGCGCCTCGCCGTGCCCAGTGCC
>JAIOQF010000256.1 GCA_021413535.1 Verrucomicrobiota bacterium | reverse complement strand
CCCAATGCCTGCGTGATTGTCAAAGACAAGCCGATGTTCATGAAAGTGAACGACATCCTGAAATACAATACGGAGCACACGGTAAAGTTACTGAAACAGGAGCTGGAGATACGGAAGGCGGAGTTAATGGAAAAGATACTCTTCTCGTCTCTGGAGAAGATATTCATTGAGAAGCGCATTTATCGCGACATCGAAGAGCAGACTACCTGGGATGGTGTCATCGGAGCCATCTGGAAGGGCTTGAAGCCGTATCTCAAGTTGCTGAAACGCGAAGTGACTGAGGATGACATCGCCCGATTGACAGAGATCCGCATCAAGCGCATCTCGAAGTTCAACACCTTCGAGGCCAACGAAGCTATTAAGGCGCTAGAGGATGCGATTGATGAGACCCAGCGCCATCTGCGTCAGATGACTCGCTATGCCGTGGCGCATTTCGAGCGACTGAAAAAAGAATACGGCAAGGGACGTGAGCGCCGGACGCACATCTCGGGCTTCGAGCGTGTGGATGCGGCGGATGTCGCACTCGCGGATGAGACGCTCTATCTGGATGCGAAGGAAGGCTTCGCTGGCATTGGCTTGAAGCGGGAAGGGGAACCGGTCGGCAAATGTTCCATGCTCGACGAAGTGCTGTTCATCACGCGCGAGGGTGTCATGAGCGTGGTCAAGGTCGCGCCCAAGTTCCACGTCGGAAAGAACCCGTGCCACGTCGCCATTTTCAAACGGGACGAACAGGCGGTCTACCACATGATCTACCGCGACGGACGCCAGGGACGCATTTTCGCCAAGCGATTCCGCGTCGGCGGCGTCACCCGCGACAAGGAATACCCGCTGGCTTCAGAGACACCCGGAACCAAGGTTCTCTATTTCGAGCGCTTCGATACTGAGGAGCAAAGCAACGCCGACCGGCGCGATATTCATCTTCAACCCAAGCCGCGCCTGCGCAGTCTGCTTATCGACTACAAGTTCGCCGAACTCATGATCAAAGGCCGCGATTCCAAGGGGAACATCATCACCGAGAACTCAGTGGAGAAGATCGTGCGGCACCGGGAAGAAGGCTGAGTTCAGGAGTGCGGCGTCATGCCGCGGCACTCCAGATTGCTTGAAGGATACGTTCCTGCTCCGCGTGCATCATCGCTCGATTTGTGGGCTCAAGATCATCCCAGCCCGCCAGATGCAACAGGGCGTGGATGATATAAAGGGCGACTTCACGCTCGTAGGATTCTCCGTGTTCGACAGCTTGACGCTGCGCGGTATCGAGGCTGATGAATATTTCGCCGTGGGGGAAGGTGATGACGTCGGTGGGCGTGGGATCGTTGAGGAATTCGGTGTGGATCTGCGCGATGGTGATATCGTCGACGAGGCTGACCTCGATTTCCTGCAGCGCGTGCAGTTCGCTCGTGAGCGACGTTGCGGCATCAAGGCACAATGGGAGCGCACGCTCTGCCGCAGAGTGCCAGAGATCCAGCGGGGCGGGCTGTTCCGTCTGGTGATTGAAGAGATTGAGCTGGAGTGAGGAGGGCATAGGCCGGAGTCTGGCCGTGGTTTCGGTGGCTTTCTGGTACTTGATGCGGCTGTGCATCATGCTGAGCAGGGTCTTGACGAAGCTGGCTTTGATTTCAGCGAGTTCGGAGAGAGTGAGATCGCATTCGTCGAGCTGGTGGTCGAGGATGCGGTCGCGGACAATGTCCTCCACCATTTGCTCCACGCGCGCGGGCGTTGGTTTGCCAAGAGTGCGACTGGCGCCTTCCACGGCATCGGCCAGGCTGATGATGGCGCTCTCCTTGAACTGGGGCTTGGGGCCGGGATAGCGGAAACCTTCCTCGGTGACGTCGGGGACATCGTCTTCGCGTGCTTTTTCCTCTTCGACGAGGCGGAGGATTTCCTTCTTCTGGTCGAGCGCGCGGCGGTAGAAAAAGTAGACGAGCGTGTTGCCGTGGTGTTGCTCGATGACGTCGATGATTCGGGAGTTCAGGCGGTGTTTGAGCGCGAGATCCACGCCGTCCTTCACATGGGCGATTAGCACCAGGGCGCTCATGCGGGCGGTCAAGTCGTCATGCGGGTTTTCATCGGGATTCATGTTCTCGATAAAATATTCCGGCTTGGAAAGCTTCCCGATGTCGTGGAAGTAGCTGCAGACGCGACACATGCTGGCGTTGGCACCGATGGCTTCGGCGGCGGCCTCGGAGAGATTGGCCAGAACCAAGCTGTGGTGATAAGTGCCCGGAGCTTCGATGCTCAGACGGCGCATCAGAGGATGGTTGAGGTCCGCCTGTTCCAGCCAGGAGATGTCCGTGGTCATGTGGAAAACGGCTTCCAGCGCGGGAAGAAGAGCACCGGCGAGCATGGTCGTGACCATGCCGCAGAGCAGGGGGGCGGAAAGCAGCAGCATTTCCCTGCTCGTGCCCATGGCCACGTCCGTCTGTCCGAAGAGCACCATGTAAAGTGTCGCGGTGAGACCGGTGTAAAAACCGCAGCTCAGCAGCCGACTGCGCCGACGCACGCGCTGGCTGGCGAAGACGGCGATGAACCCGACGCTCAATCCCGTGGCGACAAAAGGAAGCGCGAAAGTGTCTTCTACGAGGGAGGCACCCAGCAGGGTTCCATAGACGGCGGCGAAAAGCCCCAGTCTGCGGCCCGCCAGCATGCAGAGAATGGTCGGGGCCAGTGCATGAGGCGCAAGCATCAGGGAGAAGCCAGCTCCCAAGGCGTGGTGCAAACCGTAACTCAGCGCCAGGCCGGTGGCCGCAAGCTGCACTCCGATCACCGCAAACGTCAGCACAATCTGGCTGTTGTTGCGCCGCTCATTTTGGAACCCCAGATACCAATGGACTGAGGCAGTGATCAGCACCGCAGTAACGAAAACGGCGCTGCCGGCTGTGGCTGCATGCAGTCCGACTGAAAGGAAGTGAAGCAGAATCAGCAAACCCAGCCACGAAATCACCAGCGCGCCGACTCCCACGAGAGGATGATCGCGTAGCGTGTCCCACAGTTCGCCCTGCAATTGTTTACGGCGGATTCTGCCGCATGAAAGGCCCTGGCGTTGCAGGCGCGCCCGCTTGATGAAGTCAAACATAGTAGGGAAAAACCCGGCCAGAAATATAACGAATCCTTCAGAGTTCTCAAGAACTTCCGCCAGTTATTCCCCGGATTGTCTATGGAATTTATAGGCTTCGATAATCCGTCGGACGACCGGAAGTCGGACGGCATCACTTGGTGCAAAGTGCACAAAACGAATGCCTTCCACCTGTTTTAGTGCTTCGATTGCCTCTACGAGCCCTGATTTTATCCCACGTCGAAGATCGGTTTGTGAGGGGTCACCGGTGACGACGCAACGAGAACCTTCTCCCAGCCGGGTCAGGAACATGAACATTTGTTCGGGGGTGGTGTTCTGTCCCTCATCCAAAATTACAAACGCATTTTTCAAAGTCCGACCGCGCATGTAAGCCAGTGGCGCAATCTCGACGATGCCCTTTTCCACCATGCGCTCTGCTTCCTCGGGATCCGTCAGTTCAAAGAGCGCGTCATAAAGAGGGCGGAGGTAGGGCAGGACTTTTTCATTCAGATCACCGGGCAGATAGCCCAGTGCCTCGCCCGCTTCCACTGCCGGCCGGGTCAGGACCAGGCGCTGGATGGTTTTGTCGCGCAGACATTGCAGCGCCTGGGCCATGGCCAGAAAAGTTTTGCCAGTGCCGGCCGGGCCGACGCCGAAGACGACTTCGTATTCCCGCAGGGCGCGGAGATACTCGAGCTGCCCGCGTGTCTTCGCCAGCACAGGTGATTTGCGCGCGCCACCCAGCAGTTTCAGTCCCATCAAATGATCGACTGGCATCCCGGAGTGCGGCTCGCGCGCATGATCCACAATCATGTGAAACAACTCCGCAGTAACCTCGCCGCCCTGCCGTCGCACTTTCTCCAGTTCAGTCAGGACATTTTTTGCTTTCTCGATGTTTGATTCATCACCCTCGAATTTCACCCAGCTGTCGCGCGAGGTTACATGCACACCGAAGGCCTCACCCAGCACGCGCAGGTGCGCCACATCCTGCCCCAGCATCGAGTGGAGGAACTGTGGTGTTTCGTAGGTGAGGGTTTCAATGGGCATAAAAAAGGTTCAAGGTTTCAAGGGCAAGGTTCAAGAGTAAACCATTGGCAAGGATGGGCGATCACGCAGGGTTGCGCTGCATGTGAAGGAGGTTCATACACGCAGGCACCTGTGTTTGGATCCACGGGGAAACATCTTTCGGCCTTAAACCTTACCCCTTATTTCTTGAACCTCTTCACCGATACCCATATGCCAGCGCCCAAGTGACGCCGCGTTCCTTCTTGCTTTTGACGCTGAAGACAACGGTGTAGGTGCCGGTTTTTGGAGGGTTCACCCGCACGGAACAGGAGTGTTTGTCAGCCTTGCGTTCCATGTGAACGGGCTGGTTTTTGTCGTCATAGACCGCAACTTCCAGTTCGCAGTCGGGATTCGCTGTGCCCAGCCAAAAGGCGTATTCATTGCCTTTGAACAGCTGGTGTTTGATGGCCAGCTGTTGACCGCTTTCCACTTCGCCGTTCCAGTAGTCCTCGCGCACCGTGAAGCCCTGGTTCACAAAGGGAGTAGCCGCCTCCATCGCGAAGTTGTGCGCCTCATCGACGGTGGCCTGCACGGCACCAAACCCGAGCTAGAGCAGCGCGGCGCAGAGCCAGATGGATGGTTTGGAGCGCGAATGCATCTGTCTGATATGAGAAATTATTTAACCGGCTTGCTGGTGTGCATGATCAGCGCCAGCAGAGTCTCACAAGTTTTTTGGATGGCCAGCACCTTGTCCGGTGGGAAAATCCCATCGTCCGCAGTCATGTTCTTGCGGATTGAAGTCAGACCCTTGTTGATCTCGCTCACCAGCTTGTTGTTGCGCGCGCCCTCGGACATGCTGCCCATCGACTTGCTGAAGTGTTCGGCCAGCAGCGGCTGGTTAAGAAGCTCGGCGCGATCCTGCGTGTAGTTTTTATTCACGACCGATGTCACGGAAGCCGTGCCGCGGAGCCAGCCACCCAGACTGACGCATTGAGCTAGATCACCGTCGCGCAGTCGGTCCATTTCAGAGCGCACCGTGGCCTGTGTCAGGTCGAGTTCTTTGCGCACTGCTTTCCAATCGTTCTGCTTGACCGCATCAAGGATGCTTTGGGCATGTTGTGTGACCGACTTGCCGAGGCCGAGCTTCTTGGAAAGATTGATCACATCGCGACCAATATCTTCCACGGTCTGTTTGTCCTGGGCTTGCACGGCGACAAAACCCTCGGCGACCACCACTCCGAAGATCAGCGAAAGTTCCATCCGGTCCGATGTGTCCGGGAGCTTGGTCTTGCGCACTTCATCTTTCCAATTGGGGGAACCCAGCTTGTCCAGCACAGCGAAAATCTCGCTGGGCACCGGCACCACGACCTCGTCCACGACGTAGCCGGGGAATTTCGTGGCATCGATTTTTTCCGCAGTGCGTGCGGGGCTGGAAAGGATCAGTCCACCGGTCAGGGACAACCAGAGGAGTTTGTTGCGGAAGTTCGTGGAAGTCATGGGGGCGAGAGGCAATGACAGGGGTGTTGGTCAGAGTTGCTCAGGAACACCTCCTGCGCAACCACTTTGGCAGCCTAGGAATTGTGATTTATTTCAATATCAGGCGGCTGACACTCTCGATTTTCTCCAGGAATCCCGGTGCTTCGCCACCCATTCGGTCAGCGCGCGCTCGAGACCGACGTCA
>JAIOQF010000255.1 GCA_021413535.1 Verrucomicrobiota bacterium | reverse complement strand
CGGGGCTTTCCAGCCCCGCTTTGCCGGAAGGAGCGGGGCTGGAAAGCCCCGCCTCCCTCGAAACCAGATGCGCGCATGAAGGGAGCGCGGGCACTCTTGCCCGCACCTCATTATTTTAGCTGCTTCGCCGCGAAGAAGATCGGATTGCGAAGAGGAGTGTCCACGTCCACCGGCCCAGTGCGCTTACTTGGTGCCGTAAGCAATCGTAAGATACTCCACCAACTTAGCATCCATCTCCGGCGGGACAGGGGCGAAATACTTCTCGCGCATTTTCTTCACCTCAGCGTCCCAGAACTTCGCGGGCATAGGCGGCTGAATGGCGGTGTATTCCACCGAGTGACATTGCACGCAGAAGGCCTGCGCGAGTTCCACTCCGGCGACTTGCTTATAAGCACCGGTCTCGGGCGGAAGTTCGATGGACAATTCTGTGCCGCGGGCAAAGCCCAACCCCACTATCAGAGCGTAGAACATGATTTGTTTCGCATTCATGATATGAGATTCACATTCACGGTTTCAACGACGTTCCGCATGTAGCCCGCGGGGTTCCACAATGGTTCCAGCGGCTGTGACTGACCGACGCGGTTGAAGGCGCGCACTTTCCAAGCGAGGCTCCCCTTGCCGGCAGGCGTGAACGAAAACTTCCATTCGCGGAAAGAATATTTGCCAGCGTCCGCGCCGAGCTCAGCCACGGACCATGATTTGCCGCCGTCAGCGGAGAACTGAACTTCTTTGATTCCTTCGCCGCCGTCAAAGGCGACGCCCCGCACGGTGACCGGTGCACCCACTTTAATGTTCGCGCCGTCGCCGTGACTGGTGATGAAAGAGCGGACATTCATCTTGCTGATCGGCACCGTGCTCTTCGGCGTGGTGCCGGGCTCGATGCAAGCGCCTTCGGTGTTCGGAATGCGATACGCTGTGGCCATCCAGAAATTCGCCAGCGGTTCGCTCAGCACCGTGATCTCATTCACGTGCTTGACCCAGTAAGTGGCGTAGTAGCCGGGCACCACCACCCGCAAAGGGAAGCCGTTGAGCATCGGTAGCGGCTCGCCGTTCATGGTGTGCGCAAGGATAACATCGCCGGCCATGATCTGTTCCAGATCGAGCGACTTGATAAAATCCGGCGTCTTCTCCACAGCCGGCTTGTCGAGTCCGTTGAACGACACCTGCTTCGCTTCCGCAGCCAGGCCGGCCTTTTCCAGCACGTCCTTGAGACGCACGCCACGCCATTTCGCATTGCCCATCGCTCCGTTGCCGAGCTGACCACCGCCGACGCGCGGGGTGAAGAAACCACGACTGTTGCCGGAGCACTGGCATACAGCGGTGATCTCGACTTGTTCAAAGTTCTTCTTCAAATCCTCAATGCTGAGCGAGAGCGGAGTTTTCACGCCGCCCCTCACTTCACAACGGAACGTCGCATCGTCGATCTTCAGAGGAATATTCGCCAGATGGTAGCGGACAAAAAACGCATCGTTTGGGGTAATGATGCCGTCGTTAAAGATCGGGAATGGTGTCTCCAACTGTGGCGGGCGTCGCGTGACCAGCATTAATTCACGCTTTTGGGGAAACTTTACCAATGGCCGTTTTCCGTTGGCGAATGGAAGTTCGATCGCGTCACCTTCATCAGCTGCGATCAACCGGCCGGACATTCCGGCGGTGCCAAGCATGGCGGCGCGCCTCAACCATTCACGGCGGGTTTCAGAGTTTGGCATAATGTCAGCAGTATCGAAACCACCGGTGTCGTGGCAAATGATTTATCCGCGCCACACCGTCACGCCTGCGGTCCCGGAGCGGGATCCTCATTTGTTTTTCGTCCGCTGAAGAAGCTTTTGACCTTGTTGAATAGAGCCGCGCCAGCGGCGATGATTACGATGGCAAACTTCTTCAAAAACAATAGAACGAATCCGAACTTCTTCGCAAAAAGCGCCAGCAACCCGACCTTGGCCAGCACCTTCAGACCGACCGCACCGAGGATCAGGCCCGCAATGCCATAGGTCGCCACCTTGTCCCCTTTCTTCGCATCAAAGTCAGCGTAACGATGACCCTCGTTGAACTCGACCATTGAGAGCACCTGCGGCGTGGCGGCTTCGATCTCCTTCACCTGATCAAGGCTGCCCAGCGCATTGAGCACGAGATAGCCGCGACGGCCCAAGATGCGGATATAGTAGTTCACCGAGTGGTGGTCGCCGCCGATCCGTTTGATATCGAGCGCCCAGGTAAGTTTCTTGGCCTCCTTGTCATAGGTCGGCGGCATCGCCCAGCCAACAATTTCCAATTCCGAATAACCCTGCTGTTTGCGCTCCACGTTCGCCTCTCTCTGGCCGTCCTGCATTTCCTTGAGCATTTTTCCAGCATCAATTTTATCGGCATCCTCGTCCTTCACGTAACCATCATTTTCAAAACCCTCGACGATAACGCCCCAGAAGCTGTCGCTGTCCGCGCTCACCGGCGGGAAGATCATGCCCATCGTCTGCTGCCGCGGATTGCCCCAAAGGTCAGAGAGAACCTTGCTCGCATCCGTGCTGTCCAGATAACGGAAGCCGTCCTGAAGCTTGATGGTCGCGACATCCTACTCGAGTGGAATCGTGCCCTCGGCAATCCACTTGAGACTCTCGAAGATCCGCTGCCGATCTTCATCGGTCTTGGCTGCGGAAAAAGCGGCCGTGATGAGACTGAACCACACGAGAGATAACAAGAGGAAGTTTGGTTTCATGAATCTGGAGGTTTTATGAGGTTGCTGGGCGCAGCATGGAGGCGCGGGATTCAAATAATACAAGTCTTCCTGATAGAAAATCTAGTGCGAGCCCCGCGTCAAAATCCAGCCGGCCACGGCGATGACTGGCAGCAGGAAAGGCAGCGCATAACGCCAGACGTAGACGAGGAAGGATGGCGTGGCCACACCGGCCTTTTCACAAATGGATTTCACCATGAAGTTGGGCCCGTTCCCAATGTAACTTCCGGCGCCAAAGAACACCGCGCTGAGCGAGATCGCGATCAGAAACGGCTCATGCAACACAACAAATTGCCGGACATCCGCCGCACTCATGACATCAAGCCCCTCCGCCCCCATCTTGGCCGCGAGGAAGGTGAGATAAGTCGGCGCGTTGTCGAGGAACGCCGAGAGCGTGCCACAGGCAAAGTAATAGCCAGACGGCGTGCGCAGTTGAAGGGTTTCACCGCTCCCCAGCAGTTGGAGCGCCGGAATCATCGTGATGAAAATGCCAATGAAAAGCCAGCCGACTTCGGCGACAGGATGGAAGTTGAAGTCGTTAGCCTGATGAAGATGCTTCGGCGTGGTAAAATAGGAAAACACCGCTGCCGTCAGCATCACCAGCGCACTAACCGTGATACCGAAATCGTGGGTGCCGATTTTCCACTCGTGCGGCAAGAATACTGCGGCGAGCACCGCACCCAGCGGCAGCAGATTGCCCAGTCCGCGGAATGTCCAATGTTCCGCAGCTTTCTCCAGTTCCCGAACCGGAGCTGGCGCGCGCCGAAAATTTCTGACATCGAGAATGAAAAAGATCGACAGCAGCGCGCCCACCACCAGTAGCCAGGCTGACCAGGCATGCTCCAGCACCCACCAGAACGGCACGCCGCGCAGAAAACCGAGGAAGAGCGGCGGATCGCCGATGGGTGTGAGACACCCGCCGGCATTGCTCACGATGAAAATGAAGAAGACCACATGAAACCCCGTGATGCGCACCTTGTTCATCCGGATCCACGGTCGGATCATCAACATGGATGCGCCCGTGGTGCCTATGATATTGGCCAGTATCGCGCCTATCAAGAGAAAGCCCACATTCACGAGCGGCGTGGCCCCGCCTCTAACATTGATATTGATGCCCCCGGAAATGACATAGAGCGATCCGATCATCGCCATGAAGCTGATGTATTCTTCAAGCGCGTGCAGCACTGGCACCGTCGCGGACAGACCAATCATGTAATAACTCGCCGTGATCGCGCCCAGCCCCACTGCGATCTTGGCATAATGCCGCTCCCAATGATGCGCGGCGAAGATCGGAAAAAGCGCGATGCACAAGAGCAGCGCGACAAAGGGCAGCACCATCCAGGGATTGGGCTGCAGCGAAGTTGCGGCAAAGATCGAATTCACGAGGCGCGATAACTCAGCGAAATCATACGCCGCAGCAACCCTTCAATTTATCAAGCAGCCTTCTCGCACACCGGCTCCGCTTTCGGACGGGACACGGGCGCGACACTCTTGCGGCGGCGGGTGTCCCAAGCCTTTTGTGCGGATATCTTTTTCCGAAGCTTCGGCCAGAGTTCCTCGTCTACGATGTATCCAGGACAGCGGACCGAACCACAGCCACAGGGGTGCTCCTGCCAGGACTCGAGATCGAAACCGTAGTTGTAGAGCAACTCCTCGCCCGGTTGAATGTCGCGCATGGCGACAAACCAGATTTCTTTTTCGTCCCAGACCTGCGCTTCCACATTTGGATCACAGGAATGATTCACCAAGCGGGCATCGTTGTATTCAAAGTCTCCGTCTATGTCCAAGTCGTCACTCAGAATGAAAGTGTAGACCCGCGCACCGCCGTTATTTTTGCTCTTCTCCAAAAGCAGGTCGGAGCGGCGCTCGCTTTCTTCCTTGCCGACCTTCTCACCGAGATACTCGATGATCCAAGTATCCTTCGGAATGAACTTGTCGGCGAACAGACCCCGGCCATGAATCCCGGAGTCACGAATAACGTGATATTTTTTCTTGGCCATAGCAGCAGTGGACGCGCATGATTGCAGGAATCATGCCACAGTCAACCGCCAATGCCCGTGTTGCCTTGATCGGAGCCCCCCTGTTCCACGACCGGCACG
The DNA here is from genome assembly GCA_021413535.1 of Verrucomicrobiota bacterium. GTDB lineage: Bacteria > Verrucomicrobiota > Verrucomicrobiia > Verrucomicrobiales > Verrucomicrobiaceae > VFKE01. The sequence goes on along the minus strand of JAIOQF010000255.1, from coordinate 4,833 downwards.
GCATCATTTGCACGCTGCATTTTATCCCGCCAATCCGCTGGTAAATCCTTCTTGGTTTCCAGCAGTATTTCCCGGATGTGCCTCCGTTCGGAGGCGCCGAGGTGGGCATAGTCTTTCGATTGATTCTTCCCACTGAGCACAGCGTCAAGCTGGGCATAGATTTCATTTTTGAGCTGCACGGGCAGAGCATCGAACGAGCTCGAGTAAATCATGTAGCTGCAGCGGTATTTGAAAAGGCGGTTGAGCAGTTGAAAATCCTTGAGCGAGCGCCCGTCGGTGGTGTCCTTCCGGTTCTTGCGGAACGCATCCTGAAAAGCCGGCGAGCCCTCAACGCCGCCGTCCTGCAACGTGTATTCCTCGTAGAAGAGGAGGTGTTTCACGATCTTTTCAGCGTGACTCCGGATGACAGTCTGCGCGCTGCCTTGCGGAATGTTCGTGATGGGTTCGCCAAATGCTTTTTGCAAATCATGCTGTCGCGCCATCGCTTCGCGCGCGCTCATGGCGCCTGCCGTCAGCTTGTTGTGCATCGCACACTGATGCTCCAGCACCATGAGCGAAATGATGTCGCTCGTGTTCGTCAGGTAGGGATTGGTATCGAAGAAGCGTTTGAGCGACATCACGTTGGTTCCCTTGGCACGGTCGAGCACGGGACGATCATCTGCGATTGTGGTGATCGCGTTTCCCATATGCTGATCCTTGCCGCTGCGGCCTGTGACATACCATCCGCCCCAGCGCTGGTTGATCGGGCTTTCATGACCGGAGAGAAAGCTGCCAAACTGGAGAAGCGGCTGGCCATCCGCATCGACATAAAGAGAGCGGATCAGCAAACCATTCACATCATTGGTGCGTGAGCTTTCATGGCAGGAAAGGCACTGGTCAGAGGTGGCGAGCACCGGTTGTCCACCCTTGGATTCGGGATAAGACATGGTGTAGAACTGCGCGCCAATTTGCGGATCAATCCCGATCAATTCCATCATCCCGCCTTGGGCCCAGCCAGCGTAAGCCTCTTCGTTGTAAAAGACCGAGCGCGGTGCTTGCGGATTGATCAATGAATTTTGCAGGCTAGTTTTTGAAAAAACCAGCACCTGCGATTCCACCGGCATGTTCAAAGCGTGCAGGACGCTGCGCACCCAGTTTTTACGGCTGCTGACATCAATCTGCATGCGGCCGCTGCTCACCTGTTCCCACATTTTTGCAACTGGATCAGCCGAGGTTTTCCACGGCTCAAACTTGGCTGCGGCATCGAGAGCATTCGTCACGAGAAGAATCCCCATGATGAGAGCCAGACGAAGAAGCGTATGAATGTGAATCATGATTTGGTGCCTCGCGGTCGCAAAAGATGCAGAATGGATTTCTTGTTGGAAGCCAGATCAGCGAGAGTGTAAGAATCGAGCACGCCGAAGAACGCGTCCCGGGCCTCGATCAGCGCGCCCATGAGCCGACAGGCGGGCGAGAGTCGACAGGCATTGTTCTTGGCACTGAAACATTCCACCAGGTTCAAATGAGTCTCCGTGCGACGCACCACGTCACCGACGCTGACCTGATCCGGATTCTTCCCGAGATAGATGCCGCCATTGCGACCCCGCTTGTTCTCGAGGTAACCTAGTTTTCCAAGATGATGAACGACTTTCACGAGATGATGGTGGGAGATGCGATAAACCTTGGTGAGTTCTGCGAGAGTGATTTTTTCGGGCTTGTGGACTGTGGCGTAAATGAGGACACGAAGAGAATAATCGGTGAAGTGGGAAAGTTCCATGAAGGTGGAGTTAAGATGTATTACGAATGCTTGTTTATGAGTCTATCGGTTTCTTGTGTAACCACCCGGTCAAGAAGCAGGTAACAAGCCATTTGTGCAGGTAGCGCCGCTCCCCTGTATCAGATAACGACTGAAGAAGCGCAAAAAATGCACAACGCCAACGACCTGCGCTATGCCTCAAATCCAATCATTCGCCGCCAGCGGGCCCGCTGCATGGTCCGGCTCAAGGCCAGCCATTGCCGCTCGAAAGCGGTTTCGGGATAAGGAAACGCGTCATCCGGCCAGTCGAGCTTCTCCAACCCGGAAAGAGCGCCGATGGATTCCAGTGCATTGGCAAAAATAGTCTCGTCGTCTGATTTGAACAAGAACTCGCCGTCTGGTTGCAGCACCCTCTGAAGTCCGGAAAGAAATTCCGGGTCATTGACGATCCGGTTTCTCCAGTGCCCCTGTTTTGGCCAGGGATCGGGACAAAGCAAATGAAGCCGCGACACCGAGCGCGGCGGCAGCAGCCAGGCGATGGTGTAGCTGCTTTCGAGCCGGAGCACGCGGGCATTTTTGATTCCCTGACGAGCCAGCCGACGCGAGGTCTTGTCCACGCGACCAATCAAGCGCTCCACGCCCAGGAAATTTCGCTCCGGATAAAGTGCCGCCATCTGTTCGAGAAACAATCCGTCACCGCATCCGAGATCAACTTCGAGCGGCCGGGTGCCATCCAGAAAAATCTCCCCGAGGCTGATCTCCCGGAAATAATCATCGGGAACAAAGATGGCGTCGTTTCCCGTCATTCTAATATCAAGACCGTTTGTTAATCCACGGGTCTGCAACACAAGCTACCACAGCATTACGAGGCAGCAGCCTCCGGCGGCTCAATCCATCGGTGGTGCTCCTTGATCAAATCGGTCAGGCGATCAACCGCCTCGTTCTCTGGGATGTTAAACTTCACCGCAGTCTTGCCGACGTAGAGATTAATCTTGCCCGGCGCGCCGCCGACGTAGCCGAAGTCGGCATCCGCCATTTCGCCAGGGCCGTTGACGATGCAGCCCATGACGGCGATGCGCACACCTTTGAGATGGCCGGTGGCAGCACGAATCTTTTGCGTGGTGGTTTGCAGGTTGAACAGGGTGCGGCCGCAGCTCGGACACGCGACATAGTCCGTCTTGAAAATTCGAGTGCCGGCAGCCTGGAGAATGTTGTAACTCAAGCGCAGCGACTGGCCGGGCGCTTCCTCGCCCTGCACGATGATGGCGTCGCCAATTCCATCACAGAGCAGCGAGCCCATATTCATGGCGGCGGTGAGAAGGGTTTCAAGGAAACCCGGAGATGGGAGATGGGAGATGGGAGATGGGCGGAGCACATCCTTTAGTAAAATCGGATGCCGCGCATCGAGCTTGGCGGCGAGAAGGCGAAAGGCGTGAATGGGCGCGAGGTCGAGCCCATCCTGCACGGTGACGAGTCGAGCAATGTCGTGAGTATTTAGGTCGGCGATCGCGGCATCATCACGGGGATCGACAGCAACCGCGCCGCTGTCTTCGAGAACCATCTCCGGCTTGAAATCGCCCAGCTTGTCGAGCTTGTGCGCGACGGCATCCCACTTAGCGCGGCTTGTGATAACGCGCACGGTTTCTCCACCGCCAAGCGGCACTCCCTTGATCTCAAGGCGCGTAGTCTGCCGACTTTCATAAGAAAAGGGATCCCATGATGGCCGCGGCGATTGCCCGGCACTTCCGCATTCCGCATTACGCGTTCCGGCTTCAACGAGCGCTTGAGCGACAGGAATTTCAAAGACCGAGTCTTCGGTCAAACTCACTCGAATCGTGTCGCCGATCCCGTCGTGCAGGAGGGAACCGATGCCAATGGCGCTCTTGATGCGACCGTCCTCGCCGTCGCCCGCTTCGGTTACGCCCAAATGAATCGGATAGTTCCAGTCGCCGCCGAGTTCGTTGAGCTTGGCCACGAGGAGACGATAGGCCTCGATCATGACCTTGGGATTGCTCGCCTTCATGGAGAAGACAAAATTGTGATAGTTGTGGGCGCGCGCGATGCGGGCGAATTCCAACGCGCTTTCGACCATGCCCAGCGGCGTGTCGCCGTGGCGGTTCATGATGCGATCACTCAGCGAACCGTGATTGGTGCCGATGCGCATGGCGCGCCGCTTCTCGATGCAAAGCTGGACCAGCGGAACGAAGGCTTCTTCGATGGCAGCAACTTCCTCCGCGTATTCGGCGTCGGTGTATTCGCGCACGGCGAATTTTTTCTTATCCACGAAGTTCCCGGGATTCACCCGAACTTTTTCCACCCACTTCGCTGCTTCCATGGCGGCGTCAGGTTTGAAATGAATGTCGGCAACGAGCGGCACCTCGCAGCCTTGGCCGAGAAGTCCGGCTTTGATGTGCTCAAGGTTCTCCGCAATGAGCCGCGTTTGGGCGGTGAGCCGGACGATCTCACAGCCGGCGGCGACCAGCTCCAGCGTTTGCTTGACGCATTCATCCGTGTCGCGCGTGTCGCTCGTGAGCATCGACTGCACCCGGATCGGATTGTTGCCGCCGACGCCGACCTTGCCGATCATGACTTCGCGCGTCTCGCGGCGCGCGTAGTGATAAAGATCGGGACAGTAACGAAGCGCGGAATGGGCGGACATGGCGGCCGTTTACTTCGCAGGCGGGGCGAGGAATTTGTGCTTGATCTCCTGTTCCATTTTGGCCTCGTCTTTCTTCGTCTGCCCGCTGGATTTCCGCCCGGCACCGAAGAGATCGCCAGTGTCCTTCAAGCTGATAAACACCATGAATCCGAGGAGCATGATGACGCAAGCCGTCTGCACGACCTCCAGCAGCCGGATGTTGATGGGACGGCGGCGGATGGATTCGATAATGGCCGTGGTGATATGACCGCCGTCGAGCACCGGGAAGGGAAGCATGTTGAGGATGGCCAGGTTCACGTTGAGCACCACGCTGAACCAGAGCACCAGCAGCCAGCCATTCTTGTCTTGAAACAGGCTGTAATAGACGCGCGTGATTCCGATGAAGCCGCTGAGATGCTGCGCACTGACATCCGACTTGGGAGAGAAAACGGCTCTGAGG
>JAIOQF010000203.1 GCA_021413535.1 Verrucomicrobiota bacterium | reverse complement strand
GATTTTGCAATGAGCACCTTGCTCACGAGTTTGCCCTCGGGTCCGGTCTGATGAGTCACCAGAATCTGGCCGAGCATTTTGCCTGCAATGTCCCTGGCCTGTTCTGCAGTGTCGACGAGATGCACACCGCCTTTGAAACCGTTGGTGAATGTGCCCTTGCCACGTCCGCCGGCATGAACCTGAGCCTTGACCACCAAGCCGGTGCCGCCAATGTCGCGCGCAGCCTGACCTGCTTCCGCTGCGGTTCCTGCGACCTTCCCTTGAGGCGAGGCGACGCCGAATTTCTCAAAGAGTTCCTTGGCTTGGTATTCGTGAATATTCATGAAATTGGAGCGCGCAGAATAGGGGCGACGCTCGCAGCGTCAAGCGAAACGCCGTTGCGACAGACTTTTCTCTTATGCGTGACCTTGAATGCCAAGATTCATCCCGCTGCATCCGGCAGCACTTCCACGACTTCAGCCAGTGCTTCGCCGGTCCCATGACGCAGTTCATTGCAGCGACCGTAGAGCGTCTGCCCTTCCCAGCCGCCCAACAGACCGGCCAGACGATGGTCGATGACGATCCGAAAATATCCCCTGGGATGACTGGTGTGCGGCACCTTGAGCTGCTGAAGGATTCCACCCAAGGGCACGAGACCCTCCAAGATGAGTCGCCGAGCATCTTCACTGAAACCACCCAGATGAATGCCGATGGCACCGAACTCCACCGGCACAGCGTCGGGTTTGCGACGTAAAACGGAAGCGCGCACCAGGTAATGTCCGATGCGAGACATGGCATGAACGTCCAGTCCGATTTCGCAGTGGTGATATTCCGCCAGACGGGGCGTCATGTCACAGTCATGCACCAAAAGCTGCCGAGCGACCTCAGACAGCTCCTCCGGTCTCACAAAAGTGACCCGGAGATCCTGACTGGACAGCCCATAAAAAAATCGCAACGGAGCCAGCACATCGGTGCGGGAAGCTGTATCAGCGTTTGCGGTGGTGTCGGATGACATGATCAGAATAAATTAAACAATTCGGCTGGTGCGGTGATGGGGCATGAAAAACTCATGCAAGAGCCGGTCCACTTGCAACAGCCCGTCACGAGTCAGCCTGATCTCATCGTCGCCCAGTGTGACAAAGCCCTCGTCCTGCATCCACTTAAGTTGCGGTGCAAAACGCACGAGCACATTCTCGCCGAACTTCCGCTGATAATAAGAAGGCCGGACCATTCCGAGTTTCAATTTCAAAATGAACTCGCGGAGAAACCGTTCATCAGGACTTGTGGCATAGGCCCGGAAGATGGGTGACTCGCCGCGCTCGACGGTTTCCATGTAAGGCAGGATATCCGCCTGGTTCTGATAGTGGACGCCACCGAGATGACCGAATGAAGCGACACCGGAAGCAATCATGTCCGCTCCTTCCCAGAGCATATCGCGGTAAACAAATTTAATTTTATCAGGATTTTTTACCACCGTGTAGGCGCTGGTCACCGTGTAACCGGATTTTTCAAATTCATGGAAAGCGTAATTCACCCAGTCGCGCTTCGTTTCCCAGTCAGCCACCGGCGCGGTAACTTTCCCATCAGTCTGCATCTGTTTATAGATGCCCGTATTGTATGGAACTTCCATTTGATAAATCGTGACACAATCAGGCTGCATCTCGACCGCTTTGGCCACTGCGCTCTTCCAAAGCTCCTCGGTATCGTTCATCATCCCGGCGATGAGATCTATATTGATATGCTCAAAGCCCAGCCCGCGAGCAAAGCGATACGCACGATCGATTTCCCCGCTCCGATGTGCCCGGCCATTGGATTCGAGAATGTGATCGTCGAAATGTTCCACGCCCAAGCTGAGCCGGGTAACGCCGATCTCACGAATCGCCGTAAGTTTCGTCTCATTGAGTGTGCCGGGCTCCGCCTCGAACGCCACTTCTTCTGCTTCATCCCAGGGCAACAGATCCTTCATGCGATCCGTCAACTCCTTGAGTTGTGGAACGCTGAGATACGAAGGCGTGCCGCCGCCGAAATAGACGAACTTGGGTTTCCGCCCCTGGATGTAACGACGCGTGGCATAGCGCGCGAACTCCGCCATGCCCGCATGAATGTAACGGCGTATTTCCGAGGCGTTCTTGTCGGTATAGACCTTGAAGTAGCAGAAATGGCAGCGCTTCCGGCAGAATGGAATGTGAAAGTAGACACCCAGCGGCACATCCTTGGGCGGGGGCGCATCCAGTATTTTATCCACGGCAAACGCCTGCTCCTTCTGCCAGAATGAAAATGGCGGATAGTTAGCCACGAAATAATTTCCCGCCTCCGTGGCGTGATGAGATTTCTTATCGGCCAGATGCGTGATCGGAATTCCAGTGGGCGGCGCGGTGGACATAATGAATCTATATATCGGCAGGATTACTTGGCTTGGCCATTTTTGAAAGCATAAACACTCCCGTCATCACTGCCAATCAGCACCCAGTCTCCAGCAACAGCGGGCGCTGTTTTCACCGGAGCACCGATTTCATAGCGCCAAGCCTCGACGCCGTCGGCCAAATTTGCGGCGTAAATAAATCCATCATTGCTGCCAAAGATGACATGCGTATCCGCACAGATCACGGGTGAGCTGTCCACATCACCTCGGGTGCGAAAGACCCATTTTAGCTCGCCTTTCACGCGGTCGATGCCATAGACGCGTTTGTCACGCGAGCCGGCGACGACCCAGTTCCCGCTGACCGCAGGTGCGGCGTAGTAGGGAAAGTCGCGCTCGCCAAATTCCCAGAGCTGCTTGGTATCCGCAAACGAGTAGGCCGCAACCTTGTTGCCGTAATGCGCCACATAGGCGGCGCCTTGATCCGCAGCGATGTTGTTGCCGATGTAACTGTTGATCTCGATCTTTTTGATCTCCTTGCCGGTCTTGATATCGAGCATATAAAGCATGCCGTCGCAGCCGCCAAGGGCGACCTGCCCCTCGTAAATGGCCACCGCGCCATTGATGTAGTTTGTCGTTTCGAAGCCCCAGATCTTTTTCCCTGTTGCAACATCGAGACAGTAAAGCCGGTTGTCATAACTGCCGATGAGCGCGCAGACTTTTCCGTTCGCGTCCTTCCACAAGTTCACACCCGCATGCACTTCACCTTCAGTCTCGAACTTCCACGCTTCCGAACCATCCGTGATGTTCCACGCGTAAATGAACGAATCACCGCAACCCGCAATCACCAGTCCATCGACAACCGCCGCACTGCCCTCGAAAAATCCCTTCTTCTCCACCTGCCACAGGATCTTCCCCGTCTCCAGTTCCAGGCAAGTGAACTTCCCGTTCTGTGCGCCGATATAAACTTTCCCATCGTGCGTGATGGGTGTGGCGACCACGCCGTCCTTTTTGACCTTGTTCCCGATCTCGGTGCTCCATGCCAGCGTCAAAGGAAACACCAGCTTCGTCGCACTGCGTCCGGTCATGGCCGCATCACCCCGCGCCAACGGCCAGTCAGCCGCGAAGGATAAAAGAGAAAGGATGAAGGAGTAAAACCAGATGACACAGGTCAGAAGCCAATGGGCAGTGGGCAGTGGTGCTGCGGTCATGGTTCTATTAGTATAGACAAACGCATCGCATTGTTTCAAACTTTCACCAGCTGAGACGGTCATCCTTTCGCGCGACTGTCATCATTTAATACTCATTTTTCAAAGTATGGACGAACCGCCACCGAACAAGCAGCCCATCCCGCGCGAATTCCATTCGGAATACGAGGAGCGGCCGTTCCGCGCCTGCTCGCACTGCGGTGAACTCCTGGCAACTTTCCAGCATTACCAGATCAACAAAGCCTGGCGCAATGGCGAGTGCGTCTTTGAATATGTCTTCTGCGAAGTCTGCCGCGACCGGATGCTGGAGGAATTTTCTGAGGAATCGAAGTCCAACCTCATGCGACATCAGGAGAAACACCTGCGCGAAGTGCATGGCACGGGCGAATGTGCTTTTTGCGGACGAACGCAGGCACAGTCACCGATGCGGGATTACGTGATCACCGCGCTTTGCAGCGGCGATGCCATGCTGGACAGCCTGATGATCTGCGAGAACTGCCAGATACAGACCCACGAGCTGCTCAGCGAAAAAACGCGCGATGTGCGCCGTCGTTTCTTTGAAGATCTTCCGGGCGTGCCGCCTGATTGGGAAGGGTTGCCACTCCATGAAGACGCGCCGGAACTCGTCGGTAGTGTCGTGAGCGGCAGCGGATCCGCGCTCATCAAAGCGCCCCTGGCTGTCATGCCTCTAACGAATGATCCCGCAGCACTGATGGCATGCATCGAGCTGATCTGGGCCAAGGGAGCAAGCCAAAACCCATCTTCTTCTTAGCGACATTTTAATTGAAATACTTTGTATCGTGACTCCGTTCTATTTTGTATCCAAAATCCAACCTAAAAACACGTCAACAATGTCGGCATCGGTCCCGAAAACCTCGCCGAGGATGTGACCGAACTGGTCCTCATGCCTAATGCGACCAACCCGCTCATGTATGACAAAAATGCACTGACCGCGAAGGCGGGTAAAATCAAAATTACCCTCGACAACAAGAGCGCGATCCCGCAGCCGCACAACATCTGCGTCCTCAAGACCGGCTGCAAGGACAAGGTCATCGCCCTCGCCAATGCCATGCTGACGGATCCAAATGCCATGGCCAAGGACTATGTGCCTGATTCCCCCGACATCATCCAGCACACCAAGCTCATCCAGCCCGGTCAGAGCGGTTTCATTGAACTCACCTTGGAAGCGGGCGAATATCCCTACCTCTGCACATTCCCCGGACACGCGATTCTAATGAATGGTGTGCTCACGGTCACAAAGTAAACTTCTGGAAAATTTAGGGCCGTCTCACTGAGGCGGCCCTTTTTTCTGCCCTCAAATTAAAGCCAGCTTCAGTCATCCACTCAAACCCATGAAATTTCTCCTCACCTTCCTCCTCGCAGCGACTTCCGTAATTGCTGCGGATGAAAAACTCACCGTCGGCCAATTCGACTTCACGATCGTCGCGCCCTGGAAGAAGGCAGAGAATACTGGCATGATGACCAAGGCCATCCTGGCATGGCCAGTCGAAGGCGGCACCCCCATCGAAGCCAAGTTCTACGACTTTGGCGGTCCCAGCGGCGGCATTGAGGCCAACATCACGCGCTGGATCAGCCAGTTCGAAGGTAAACCGGAAGTGAAGAAGGAAGAACTCACCTTCGGCAACACCAAGGTCATTCTACTCACCGCCAGCGGCACCTACCTCGATGGCGCGCCCATGAGCCCGACCAAAACTCCACGGCCCGACTACATCCTTTGCGGTGCCATTCTTGCCGGTGATCAGTCCAACGTCTTCATCAAGATGACCGGCCCCAAGGCAGTCATGGACAAGGCAGCGGTTGATTTCAAGAAGCTCGCGACCAGTCCAGTTGCGAAGTGAGAGTGGTCCGCACAGTCCTCTGTGCGGAATTTGAGCCAGCCGGGAACCGCACAAAGGACTGTGCGGACCACTTTGGACAGATCAATCACATCACCATCCCGCCATCGACGGCCAGCGTCTGACCCGTGATGTAACGCGCCTCATCGCTCGCGAGGAACGCGACCGCATTGGAGATATCCGCAGCTTCACCGAAACTTCCCAGCGGAATCTGCTTTAATATCCCCTCCTTCTGCTGGTCGTTTAATTCGTTCGTCATGTCAGTGACGATGAATCCCGGCGCGATGGCATTCACCGTGATGGCGCGCCCCGCGAACTCACGAGCGAGCGACTTGGTAAAGCCGAGCAGTCCAGCCTTGCTCGCGGCGTAGTTGCATTGACCGGCGTTGCCGATCAAACCGATCACGCTGCTAATATTGATGATGCGACCGAACTTGGATTTCAGTATGCTGCGTTGGAAGGCTTTCACGGCGTTGAAGGCTCCTTTGAGGTTCGTATCCAGCACCGTGTCCCAATCTTCATCGCTCATGCGCAATGCCAGCCCGTCGCGCGTGACACCCGCATTGTTCACCAAAATATCCGCGCCGCCCAGATCCGCGATGATGCGCTTGCCCAGTTCCGTCACTGCAGTAAAATCTGCAATGTCTATCGCGTAGGCTTTCGCCGCACCGGGATACTTCGCATTGATCGCTTCCGCCGCACTTTGCGAGTTAGTCTCCGTGCGACTGATGACCGCGACCTTCGCGCCTTCGGCGGCAAAGCGTTCGGCGATGGCTTTTCCAATCCCGCGCCCGGCGCCGGTAACAATGGCGATTCTTCCTGTGAGTTGGTTCATGATGAATCACCTAGCGGCGGAACGCTCAAAGTTCAAACGCCAATCTTTATGATGCCCGCAAATATCACTTTATGCCGGCCCGGAGTTCCTCGCCGGCAACACGGCAGCTTGTAATATTGAACATGAAGACAAGAGTGTCGTCTGTTCCTGATTCATGTTCCGACCTTTGAATTATCTACCATTGATCCTGTTGGCCACACTGGCCAGTCCGGCCCTTGTCTGCGCCGGCGAGAACCTGCCGCAGAACGTCACTTTCAAAAACAAGCCGGCTTTCGACGCGCTGGTATCTCGATCCTTGTCCGAAAACTGGCGCGAATTGCCAATCGGACAACGTGTCGCCAATTTTGGCTATGCCATGCGCGGGACGAAGTATGAAGCCTACACCCTGGAAATCGACGATCATATCGAGTCACCTTCGGCAAATTTCTCGGGACAGGATTGCTGGACATTTTTTGAGATCGCGCTGGGACTGGCGCGGATGATTGAAGTGCCGCGCAAGATTTATGCGCCGCAGGACTTGCTCAATGAGATTGAATGGACGCGCTATCGAGGTGGTTCGTGCTCAGGCAGATATCTGGAGCGCATTCACTACCTGGCGGAGTGGTGGTATGACAACGAAGCACGGGGCAATATTTTAAATATGACCGCGCGCGTGGGCCCGACCATCCCGCTCACCGACCGGAAAATTCAAGAGATGACCGTGCTCTGGAAAAGCTACCGCTACCTGTGGAATGATCCATCACTCCTGCCGCAGATGGCGCAGATCGAGCGGCGTGAAGAACAGCTTCCTTTCAACTACATTCCGAAGAGCAAGGTCGGCGGCGTGGAGTCCAAGATTCAAAGTGGTGACATCATCGGCATCGTGACCAACCAGACCGGCGGTCATTGCTCGCATGTGGGGCTGGCCTACAAGACCGAAGATGGCGTGTGCCACTTCCTTCACGCGTCCCGAAACTACCACAAGGTGACGCTCGATGATCGCCTCAGCAGCTATCTGGCAAATTTCAAATACCACGCCGGAGTCATCATCGCCCGGCCCCTGCCGCGCTCGAGCAAGGTGACGGATGTGTCGGCTTACAAAAAGCGACTGGCCGAGTTGGTGAAGTGAGTTCGTAGTCCGCCCTTCAGGGCGTCAAGGCATGACATGGTTCGGCCTGAAGGCCGGACTACGAACATTTTCCATTTGTCCCTGCGCCATTCATGCCGACATTCTCCGATGCCACGCCGCATCGCGCTCTTCGGGGGCAGCTTCAATCCACCAGGTCTGCATCACCGCAGAATCGCGGAGATTCTGGCGGCGCGTTTCGATGAAGTGCGCGTGGTTCCCTGTGGTCCGCGACCTGACAAGCCGGGCGTCAGTGAAGTGCCGGGCCCTTTCCGCGCGGCATTGTGCGATCTAACCTTTGGCGATCTCGACCGCGTCGAAAAAGATTTGCCGCCTCACTCATAAATCATCGCGTTACAGATCGACGGCTCCAGCAGCGATGTGCGCGCGAAACTTTTGCATGGCCATGATGCCTCTCCGCTGCTCACTCACAAAGCTGCGCGCTACATCGAACGGTATGGCCTTTATCGCGGCAACAATTCTTCCTCCTGGTCGCGCGGCACACTGACCGACTTAAATTGTGAACTGGCTTCCGATCCTCACAACGAGCGCGCCCGCGAATGGGCCGCGAAACTGGGCGCGCATTGCCAGTCTGCTGATCCCGGTTTCATCCTGACGCTGGGCGGTGACGGCACGATGTTGCGCGCGATCCGCGAACACTGGCGGCGGCGCCTGCCGTTTTTCGGCGTGAACGCAGGTCATTTCGGCTTCCTCATGAACGCACCGGATGCCGTTTTTGCCGCAGGATTTCCCCCGCCGGATATTATCTTCCGGCAACTGCCCTTGCTATTTATTGAGTTCGAGATGGAAAATGGCGAACGTAAAACGGGCTACGCATTCAACGATGCCTGGGTCGAACGATCGACCAGCCAGAGCGCGTGGCTTCACGTGAGTGTCAACGACGTGCCCCGCCTGCCCAAGCTCGTGGCCGATGGTGCACTGGTTTCCACGGCCGCAGGTTCAACTGCCTATGCGCGAAGCATGGGTGCCTCCCCTCTCCTCGCGAATTCCCCCGCCTGGCTTCTCGTGGGATCGAATGTGCAGGACCCGCCCCATTGGAAGAGCGCGCTCCTCTCCTATGACAGCACGATTGAGATTCAGAATCTCGAGCCTGAATCGCGCCCAGTCTGTGCGTTTGTCGATGGCATCGAGCAGGGACGGGTGCGCTCATTCAAGGCGCGTCTGAGCCGGGCAGCAGCGGCGGAACTGGTATTTCTTGCCAATCACGATATGGCAGAGAAAATCGCTGCAATCCAGTTTGCTAAAATCTGACCCGCATCATGCACAACGTTCCGAGTGTTTTTCAAAAGCGAATGATTTGGACAGCGGTGACTGCGCTCTCCATTGCCTTGCTGGGAACCTTCTTGGTGGGATTGATTTACCTGGGCACGCGCGTTCTTGCATTCCTTCAGCCATTGCTCGTGCCATTTGCCGTCGCGGGCGTGCTGGCATATTTGCTGGAGCCGCTGGTGCTGCGGTTGATGAAATGGAACATGTCGCGACACAAGGCGGTCCTTTTAGTGTTCAGCGTTGCAACCGTAATATTTGCCGGAGGGCTGCTTGTCGTGGTGCCGGTTGCGATCAAGCAGGGTGGTCAGTTCATTCAAGTGCTGCCTAATTACACCAAAGTGGCCGGACAAAAAATCTCCGATTGGGCGACCAGCCTCAATGAGCATCTGCGTAAAGATTACGGAGTGGATCTTCTCAAAACCAGCGCTGCAAAAACACCACCGGCAGCGCCCGGCACGACGACCAACGTCTCCAACAACGAAACTCAGCCGACGCCCGGATCCGACGACCTGCAAAAAGTGATCAGTGGCGAATGGCTCGAAAAGGAGCTGCCCGCGCTCGTGAATCAAGTTTGGTATTTTATCAAGTCCGGCCTCGGCGGCTTCCTCGGCATGTTCGGCTTTCTCATCTCCCTCGTGATCGTTCCGCTCTATCTTTATTACTTCCTGACGGAGGCACCGAAAATTTCTGAAAGCTGGCAGGATTATGTGCCGATCCGTGCATCACGATTTAAAGACGAAGTCGTGGACACTCTCACCGAGATCAACCGCTACCTGATCGCATTCTTCCGCGGCCAGCTCGTGGTCAGCATGATCAACGGCCTCGCGACCGCCATCGGTCTCAGCGTTCTCGGATTAAACTTCGGCTGGCTCATCGGGCTGACGCTCTGCTTCCTCGGGATGGTTCCGTATTTGGGACTCTCACTCTGCTGGATTACCGCCGTGATCATAGCCTCGGTCCAGGGTGGAAGCTGGATGATCGCCGCCACTCATCCCTGGTGGGTCTTCCCGCTCGCCGTGACTGGTGTGTTTTCGCTGGTGCAACAAGTCGACAGCTTTTTCATCAGCCCCCGCGTGGTCGGCGGCAGCGTCGGCCTGCACCCGATGACGGTGATCGCCTCCGTGTTCGCCTGGTCACTGATTCTCGGCGGATTGCTCGGAGCGATTCTCGCGGTGCCCATGACCGCCGCCGTGAAGGTGTTGTTTCAGCGATACGTCTGGAAACGCGCCATGGCTGATGGATTCGAAGCCACCGTTTAAGCTGGATATTTTTTAAACGAACACTCGCGCACGTGGCGTTGTCTTTGTAGTCTCCGAAATACTCATGGATACCGACACCTCCCCGCCCCCGCTTCCAGAAATACCGCCCCCCTCAACCGAGGCAGAAATCTCTGCTGCATCCTCATGGGTTCAGCCCTTGCGCTCTGAAATCGCGCGCGTGCTCGTGGGGCAAACTGATCTGGTGGATCGCCTGCTCATCGCCCTGCTGACCAACGGTCACGTGCTCCTCGAAGGTGTGCCCGGACTGGCAAAAACACTCGCCGTGCGCACCCTCTCCGCCGCTCTGCACGCGCGCTTCCAGCGCATCCAGTTCACCCCGGACTTACTGCCCGCAGACGTGGTCGGCACCATGATATTCAATCCACGCGAAGGCAGCTTCTCACCCCGGCTCGGCCCGATCTTCGCAAACCTGGTGCTGGCCGATGAAATCAATCGCGCGCCTGCCAAGGTGCAAAGCGCCCTGCTCGAAGCCATGCAGGAAAAACAGGTCACGATCGGCGAGACCAGCTTCCCCCTGGAAAATCCCTTTCTCGTCCTGGCTACGGAAAATCCCCTTGAACAGGAAGGCACCTACCC
>JAIOQF010000202.1 GCA_021413535.1 Verrucomicrobiota bacterium | reverse complement strand
AGCAGGTGCTCTTTCATTTTTCACCGTCATCGGACTGGGACTGGCCTCACCCTATTTGGTTCTCTCGCTTGCGCCCGGTCTCTTGAAAAAACTGCCGCGTCCAGGTGCATGGATGGAGAGCTTCAAGGAAGGCATGTCCTTTCTCATGCTGAGTGCCGCCGGTTATTTCGCATGGGTCTTGCTGGGACTGATCTCTGACGAGAATCAGCGAGACCTCCTGGTCGGACTGCCGATGATCGCCATGGCCCTCTGGATTTACGGACGCTGGTGCGTCATCAGCAAACCCAACGCCATCCGTCTGCGCGGCGCTGTGGCAGCACTGCTGATGCTGGCGCTCGGCATCTGGATGACTCATCCACGGGAAAAAGGGCCGCCCTGGGAAAAATGGAGCCCGCAATTGGTCGAACAACTCGTGAATGACGGCAAGCCAGTCTATGTCGACTTTACGGCCCGCTGGTGCTCCACTTGCCAGTTCAATCATCGAATCTATGACGCGCCGGAGATTCGCGAAGAAATCAAGAAGCGCGGCATCGTGCTCCTCAAAGCCGATTGGACGGACTATGATCCCCTCATCTCGAAAACTTTGAAGACAGAATTTCAAACCGAGGCCGTGCCTTTAAATGTTCTTTATGTGCCGGGTCGTGATAAACCGGTCATCCTGCCCAACCTGCTTACGGTTGCCAACGTTAAGGCGGCTTTTGCAGAACTCGACAAGGGAAAGTGATCTCATTGTCCTTCGGGAAATCCCTGATCCTCACGCGAGTGTTCCAGCGCTTGATTTGAGAACCAACACATTGTAAGACCGTTTCATGAAGTTTCTTTTCACGCTTGCCCCTTGTCTCCTGCTCGTCAGCTGCGGATTCAACACCACCGCCGTTAGCCTCGAATATCTGCCGCAGTTTGGACAAAATATTCCCGGCCCTCGCATGGTGAGCATCGGCAAGTTTGCTGATATGCGCCAGGTGGGAGAATATGAACTGGGCACCGTGCGCAGTGCGATCGGTCTGCCGCTGGAATCATTGGTCACGCGGGTGCCGGTTGAGTCCGTGGTGCGCAACGCCTTCGCTCACGGCCTCAAAGCCCGCAACATGCTCACTGCAGGCGCAGATGGCGCATATATTCTTTCAGGCGAGGTGCTCGACCTCAAATGCAGCCAGATGCTCTATCCGACGGCTTTCGCTAGCGTGCGCGTGAACATCGTCCGGCGCGGCAGCGGCATGATCGTCTTCTCGAGAATCTATCAGTCAACCCGTCAGGGCGAAACCTATGCGCCCGGAAGCGGATCACCCGTTGCCGGGTTGACCGATCTGGCATCACGCGCCCTGCAAAATGTGGTGGACCAGTCCTTGGATGATCGTCAGCTTCGTTCAAAATTGAAGGTATTGGCGCCTGACGAATCCTACACACATTGATCGGACTTTGCTGACGCCCCCTCAACGACGTCGTGATTAATCCAGCCGGAAAGCGCCTTCGATAATCTGGATATCCGCCCGTTCGCCGTCGCGGAGCACGATCTCAATGACATCGCAGCGAGTCTTCACGTTGGGCTGATGCAGCAACTTTAGCCAAGCGTTCGCGCCGCGTAGAATAAGTTTCTCCTTGGCCGCAGTCACGGCTTCACCCGGCCTGCCGAGTGCATCACTGGTGCGCGTCTTCACCTCGACAAAAGTCAGTGTGTCACCGTGGCGGGCCACAATGTCCACCTCGCCACCTTGGGGCGCCCGGTAGTTATGATACAACACCTTGCGCCCATTCCACCGCAGCCATCGCGCGGCCAGATGTTCGCCCCAACGACCTATCGTATCCTTGTCGACCCGCGTGCCGTCACGCTTCGTCAATCGCAAGCGTGAGTTGATAGACGGGTTCGAAAGAACGGCGGTGCAACGGGCAAGGGCCGTGCTGGCGTAGCGCCGCCAGGTGTCCACGAGTCCCGTAGCCTTTGTGGGTTTCGAAGCCATATGCTGAATATTTTCTTGCCGCAGCGATCATGAATCGATCACGTGTCACCTTGGCGATGACACTGGCCGCTGCAATCGAAAGGCTGAGCGAGTCACCTTTTACCAAGGCCTGACTCGGCAACGGGAATCCCGGAACAGGCCTGCCGTCGATCAGAACAAAATTCGGAGCGGGCACCAGCGCCAAGACGGCTTGAGCCATCGCTGCATGAGTGGCGCGCAGGATATTGATCCGGTCAATCTCCTCCGCATGAATCATGGCCACGCTCCACATCAGCTCCGGCATGACCGTGATCTCTTCGTAAATTCGTTCCCTTTTGCCTTCGCTGAGCTGCTTGGAATCGTTCAAAGAATCATGTTCAAATCCATCGGGCAACATCACCGCCGCGGCACAAACTGGTCCGGCCAGTGGTCCGCGCCCGGCTTCATCTATGCCGGCAATCAGAAGGTGCCCCTGATTTTTCCACTCCAGTTCATAGCGCAATGTTGGTCGGCCCATGCTCCGACCATGCTAGTTCGTTAAAAAAATAATTCCAGCGTGACTAGTCAGTCACCCTTCTTGCGCTGGCTGCCGTGGCCGCGCTTGGTCTCACGGCGTTGGTCGGAGCGTTCGATTTTTCTCTCTGACTGACGCGAGCCCATCACCCGGTGGCTCGTGGACCGGATTTCGTCAGTGTGGCTGACGCTCGGAGTGGGGACTTTTGTTTTTGGAGGGGATTTTGCCATGATGTTGCGATGTTGTTCGAGACCAGTCTCTACGTTTCGCAAGTCACCTGCAAGCCATCTCTTGCTTCTCGCTTGCCGGATCGTGCGTTTTAGCGATGAATCACCTTCAAGGAAGAACCCTCACTGGCGACAGTCACTGGATAATCTGGCGCCATCTCCCCGATCACGCTGCGATGCATCTGTTCGAGCAGTTCATCATGGTGGAGCGGATCGTGATGGAAGGCCACCAGACTTCCAATCCCGGCCAGATTGGCAAACTGAATCGCCTGTCGCATGGACGAGTGACCCCAGCCGATTCGTGCGCGGTATTCATCATCGGTGTATTGCGAATCATGAATGAGCATGTCCGCGCCGTTGGCCACGGTCATGCCCGAAACCCAAGCGGGTTCGTTGACAAACTTCTCTGCGCCGAGAATCGGTTCATGATCGGGCAGATAACAAACCGAACCTGCGGCACCTTCAATACGAAATCCAACCGTCGGCCCAGGATGACAGACCAACACTGACTTCACCCTGAACTCTCCGATTTCCTCATCCATCCGTGAGGCATCGTGCACGAACAATTTACATGGCAGATCCCGCATATGAACGGGAAACAGCGGCGGCGAAAGATAGCGATTTAATCGCGCAGTCAGGCGCAGGGTGACACTGGCGGGCCCCCAGATGTGAACTTCCATGTCCGGGTTGTAGAGCGCGGCAAAAAATCCCAGCCCCTGAATGTGATCCATGTGCAGATGCGAGAGCAGCACATCCACGCGCTTTAATCCGGGCGGCAGGTTGGTGCCAAGTTCACGAATGCCCGTGCCCGCATCCAGCACCAGCACCGTGCCTTGCGGCCCCATGATTTGGACACAAGAAGTATTCCCACCGTAGCGGAGCGTCGCCCGCCCTGGGGTCGCCAGCGATCCGCGCGTTCCCCAGAAAGTGACATTCATTTCTTTGGCTCCTTGATTTCCCAAAATATCGCGGCGGCACCAGCCACTTGTTTCTGCTGTCCGATGATCGGTATGGCGGTGACTTCGATCTGGCGCTTGCGTCCATCCAGTCCGCGAATCCAAATGCGTTTGTGAGCCGGCTTGTGCTGACTTAGGGCGAGGGACAAGGGCAGGTCTTGCGAAGCAATGGAGATTCCTGTTTCATCAAACGTTTGAAAAATCGTGGCCAGTTCTTGTATTTGCATTGGGCCAGATTCCTCGAAGCGTCGCCCTAAAATTTTCTCGGCGGGTTCATTGTAATATACCAGGTTGCCGGTGGGATCGACCAGAAACACAGGCATGGCCAGACAACTGGCAAGCTGCCGCATCAAAATCAGTTCGATGTCCATCTGTCGCATTCCAAGTGGAGTTCTAGCATGCGCCGTCAGGAGGCAAAGAGAATTTTTCCATCAGCGAGTGATTTCCGGCGTTTCGCTGTGACTCAACCGTGCACCGATAAAGACCGGAGATCGCTGCCGCTCCAAGAATTTCCAGGGAAGATTCAGCGTGGTGTTGAAGGCCGCGAAGTCCAGTCTCCCGCTGCTGGTGCGCAAGGTGTATTGCAGCGCGCGACCGCCATCCAGCAGCGTGGCATGCTGCACGTTGAGCTTCTGGGCGAGCGCCGCGACTTCGGTCACGTTCATGATGCCGCCATTGCCCGAGACGATGAAAACGACGGTGCCGTTTTGCCGCGTCCCGGCCAGCGCGCGATATGTGATTTTCTCGCCATCGAAATATTTGTCCGGCGCCAGATCGACATAAGAAAAAACGGTATGATTTTTCATCAGCGAGGGATAGCCCTGCGTGGCCTCGGTGAGAATGCCTGGCGTTTCCTGGAACAGCGTCTTTGGTCCGAACCATGGCTTTCCATCTTTGACGAAAAAATATCCCGTCCAAGCAGGGAACGAGGCGTTGCACTGCTTGCCCTCGTGAACCACCAGTCCCAGCGGCTTGCCTTTGGGATCGCGAAAGTTCGCGGTGATGGCAAAGGCCAGATCATCGGTCGTGGCTCGCTCGTCGGCGGTGGTCACATCGAAGTGCTCCCGGAAACTCGTGAGGAAATCAAAGCGTCCCGATGTGAACTCGATGACATTCACCTTGGATTCAAACAACAACTGCGCGATGCGCTGGTAAATATTGTCTGCTTGTCGCCGGACATAAAGCGACCGCCACATGACACCATCCCCTTCTCCTTGACTTGCCAGTGCATGTTCCATCTCCGACTGCGTGATGTCCGCCAGTCGCTTCCACTTATTTCCGCTAATTTTAACTTCCATCGGTTGCGTAGACTTACGGAAAGCGAAGCTGATGATGTTGCTGCGCAGGTTGCAAAAATGATCCACCACCAGGAAAATAATCAATCCGGTCAATACTCCCAGCAGCAAGAGCCGCACGAGGCATCCGCCCCAAGTTCTGCGCTTGGCCTTATTCGACTCACTCACGCGAACACGCTACGCACGTTCCACATTTCCATCAAGTCCACTGGCAGATCCGCGATAAAGCGCGAGGGGCGCTGAAGCACATTCCCATCTCGAGCTTGGAAGAACATAGTGGGATAAGTGAGATACAATTCGTCCTTGGCGCGGGTCACGGTGACGTAAAACAGGCGCCGTTCTTCCTCCAATCCTTCCTCGCCACCGCTTTCCAGCACTCGTTTGTTTGGGAACATCCCCTCTGCCAGCCACACGGCAAAGACCGCACCCCACTCCAGACCCTTCGCCTGATGCGCCGTGGTCAGGGTCACGCTCTCCCGATCTTGCGCGTCGCTGTCGGGCCGTTCATCCGTATCCACGCCGCTGACCAGTGCGAGCTGGGTGAGAAATTCCCCGGTGTCATTGAAGCGTGCGGAATAGTTATCGAGCTGCTCCAAATCCTATGATGCTGCGGATCATGGCCGCTGGCGGCTGCGGTCTTCCTGCAGCATCGAGCAGTTCATCGAGCGTATAGCAAGTTTGCGCCCACACTTTCTCCGCCTTGCCCGGCACTTTAAGTTTCAGCAAATGATCGGAGAAACTTCCACTCAAAGCATCACCGCGTGATCCTTCCGACTTCATCCATCCATCCCAGAGCCTGGCCGCGCTCACATTGCCAATGCCGGGCACCAGCCGCACCAGCCGCATAAAAGCAAGTTCATCACTGCGATTCAGGGCAAACTTCATAAATGCCGCCACATCTTTCACATGGGCCTGCTCGAAGAAACGCAAGCCGCTGGTAATGGCGAACGGAATTCCGCGATTGGTCAGTTCCATCTGAATTTCCAACGAATGAAAATGCGCCCGGTAAATCACCGCGATTTCGTTCAAGTCCACGCCCTCATCGCGCAGTTCCAGGATGCGCTGGGCCACGAAGGAAGCCTGCGCAGACGGGCTGTCCAACGGCACCAGCGCGGGCAGAACCCCCTTCCCTGCGCGCTCAGGCCGGAGTGCCTTGGTGAACTGACTGTGATTCACCGCGATGGCAGCATTGGCCAGTGTCAACACCTCGGGAACGCTCCGGTAGTTGACCTCGATTTTATAGACTTTCGCCTGGGGAAACCGTTTCGGGAATTCTAAGATGTTCTTCAGATTCGCGCCGCGCCAGGAGTAGATGCTTTGCGCATCGTCCCCGACCACCATGAGATTGCCCTTCGGACCCGCGAGCAGTTCGACCAGTTCACTTTGCAGCGTGTTGGTGTCCTGATACTCGTCCACCAGAATGAACTGAAACTGCCGCTGATAGCGTTCGCGGAGATCATCGTTCTGCTGAAATAACCGCAGGGTCAGCAACAGCAGGTCATCGAAATCCACATTGTTCGTTTCCAACTTCTTCGCGGTGTAGAGCGCGCGCATTTCGAGGATGCCTTCCAGCACCGGCTCGAAATAAGGATACCGCTCCGCGACAACTTTCTTGATCCCGTCGCCCGTATTATCTGCCAGTGAGAAAATCTCGCCCAGCACTTCCGGTTTGGGAAAGCGATGCTGCGTCGTGTCCAGTCCGCTCGTCGTCAACACTGTGTCCAACAGATCTTTTTGATCCTCGCGATCCATGATCGAAAAACCTTTTCGCAGATCGACGCGTTCCGCATGCTGTCGCAGAATGCGATTTCCGATCGAGTGAAATGTCCCACCACAAAGGCGCGTGGTTTCCACCGGCAACAGTGACTGCACCCGGTCCAGCATCTCCCGCGCCGCCTTGTTGGTGAAGGTCAGCAGCAGGATGTTTTCCGGAGCGATGCCGTTGTCGAGCAAAAAGGCCACGCGATAAGTCAGTGTTCGGGTCTTCCCGCTGCCCGCTCCTGCGATCACGAGTGATTGCCCCGGTGGTGCTGTGACTGCCGCGAACTGTTGGTCATTTAGTTCCGCGCGAAAGTCGATCCGATGAGCTGCGCTTGCGGAAGGTTGAAGGGCGTAATCGCGGGGCATGTTGTGGGAGTGCGTGATCTAGCCCAACCCGGTCTGTCCCGCGAGATGAATTGTGCAAGTAAGCCGTGTGTCCTCATGCGGCCTACAGCTTGTTAAAAAATCGCGGTCTAAGGCTGATTGACCCGCAAGCGGACGAACTTCTTACTGCCGAGCGGTGCTGGGAAAGTATATTTTACATTGCTGCCGGTGATGATCACGGTGCCACCCAGTGTTTCGGTGGTCCAGGTGCCGATGAGTGTATCGGAGGTTTCCACGACGAAATGGGTGCCGTAGGTGCCGGTGTAGCCCGCGCCCATGGTCCAAGTGACGCTGAGGGTGCCGTTGGTGTTGGTGACGCCGGGCAGTGCGGTGATGCCGGTGGTGTTGCCATTGGGGCCGCCGAAGAAATACTCGAGACCGTTTGAGACGCCATCGTTGTCGTGATCGGCATTGAAAGTGCCGACGGTGCCGTTGGCGATCTGCCAGGCGGCGAAGCCGGAAAGGGTGACGACCAGTTCGAGATCATTGCCGGTAATCCGAAGCGTGCCAGTGTAAGCGCCGATAGAACCGCTTAGATTTGCTCCATCCAGCGAGCCGCTGATGCCGCCGCTGGTGATGAGCTTGTAGGTGCCCGCGGTAAGTCCTCCGAGATTGGTGAAGACGAAGTCGTTGAAGCCTAGCAAGCCGCTGCCGATGTTGAGCGTGCCGGTGACGGCGATTTTGTCGCTGGTGGCGGGAGTGGCTAGCTCGAAGAGCAGCTTGCCGCTGCCGACAGCCTGCGAGGAGATATTAAGCCCGCCACCGATGACGAGGGTGCCGGCCCCCGATGCTCCCGGGGCCAAGCTTCCTGCCACTGCCACGGTGACAGAACCATTAATGGTGCCGCTGCCGCCGAGTGTGCCGCCATTGATCGTCACAATGCTGCTCGCATGAAGGGAGCCGGGGCTGTTGATGAGGAGCTTGCCGGCGTTGACGGCGGTGGCTCCGGTGTAGGTGTTGGTGCCGATGAGGGCAAGAGTGCCGGTGCCGAGCTTGGTGAGTCCGATGGCGCCGCCTCCGGTGCCGGTGCTGTTAGCCATATTGTCAGCGATGGTAAAAATGCCGCCGGAAGCGTTGGTGGTATCAAAGGCGATCTTCGATCCGGATCGTAGGCCGTTGTTGCTGACCGCAGCGCCCAGCCCGCCAAGGTTGGTTAGGAGCGTGGTCACGTCAGTGTTGGTGAACTCACCTGAACCGCCGACATTGAGAGCCAGAATGCTGCCACTGCTGACCAGAAGGTTGGTCTTGGTCCAGCTTGCCGGAGTGTTGTTGTAGAGGGCGACTTCCTTGGCGAATTGCAGTGTGCCGGCACTGATGATGGTCGTGCCCGTGTAGGTGTTGGTGCCGGACAGTGTCCAGATGCCTGTGCCGGATTTGATGATGCTGGTGAAGTTGGGAAGAGCACCTGCGATTTCGCCGCTGCCGACACCTGTGAGAGTGAGCTCTTTGGCATTGCTGCTCGTAAAGGCGCTGGTGAATTTTAACAGGCCGCTGCCCGCTTGATCGATCGTGCTTGGGGAACTCCCGTTGCCTGGGAAATTAAGGACGCGGTCCGTGGTCTCGCCCGTGCCAGTATAGATCAGGCCAGTGGAAACTTGCTGGGACGCATTGCCGATATCGATGGTGCCATTGGCCACGGTGGTGGGTGCGCCGAGGCAACTGGACGCCGTGCCGCCAACGACACTATTGAAGGAGGAAACACTCAAGGTGGCACCGCCGCCGCCTTTCCATGGCGAAACCGAAGTCTTGCCGGTGTAAGTGTTGGAGCCACTGAGAATCAGCGTTTTTGCCGACCCCATCCTCACATTCACCGATCCGCCGCCCGGGCCAGTGGAATCCGTCAACACACCCGAAATGGTGACGCTGCTGCCGGACGCGTTCGAGATATCAAACGCGATCGTCGAACCGGCTCGCAAGCCATTGTTGTTTACATTGGTGGAGATGTTGTTGAACAACGTGGTGGCCTGGGCCGGGGTGAAATCGCTCGCACCTCCGACGTTGAGGATGAGCATGGCACCGCTGGCCAACGTGATGTTGGCCGGGGTCCATTTTGAGGAGTCATTACCGTAGAGCGATTGCTGCACTTGGAGAGTCCCGGCATTCACGACTGTGGGGCCGCTATAATTGATGCTGCTGCTGATGAATCTTAATTGCCCGGCACTTGTTTTCGTCAAGCCGCCCACGCCACTCATTGAGGAACTGATCGTTGAAATCGCTTGGTTGGTGTTACCAAAATCAACGGTGGAATTAGCCTCTACGGCAATGGTTCCTGATACCGTATCCGTCGTTCCGGCAGTTAGTTTCAACGTTCCTCCATTCAGGGTCAGAGCGCGGTTGAGCGCGGTGCTATTTACGGTGAGGATGCCACCGCTGTTGATGGTGACAGGGCCGGTGCTGATGGCCCCGGTCACTCCACTGGCAAGTGCAACCGTGCCGCCACTGATCACGGTGCCACCACTGTAGGTGTTGGTGCCGGAGAGTGTGAGCGTGCCGGGAGCGGTCTTGGAAAGGCTGCCTGCGCCCGAAACCACATCGGAGAACGTCATCGCCCCGGTGCCGCTGCCTCCCACGGTCGTATCCGAAATCAGGTTGAGAGGAACACTGATGATCACTGCACTGGACGCGTTCTGATTGATCCTAGGCAGAGTGCTTCCGTTGACGATCAACGCCAGGCCACTGCCTGCGATGGTTGCGGTGGAACCACCAAAATTAATCTGATTGAGCAAGAATCCCGCGTTCAGATTATTGGTGGCGGTATAGGTCCCAGCGACGTTGAAATTCAGCACATATCCTTCATGGCCGATACTGCTGGGACTGACTGAGCTGGCGGCCCATTTGGTGTTGTCGCTCCAGTCGCCAGCGATGGCGCTGTTCCAAGTGAAGACCAAGGGAGTTACGGCGAGACTCACCGTCGCCTCCGCCGAATCGTTGACTCCGTCATTGGCCTTGAAGGTGAAACTGTCGGTGCCGATGAAATTGGTGCCGGGCTTATAAGTCACGTTCGGCGCGCTGCCGCTCAAGGTGCCATGCGTGGGCTGGCTGATGATGGAGTAGGTCAGCGGATCGTTATTCATATCGGTGGCGACGAGAGTGATGGCCTTGGCGGTGTCTTTCGCGATGGTCACGCTTTGGGTGGCGGCCACTGGCGGGCTGTTGACCGGGATCACGGTGATGATGGTATTGTCAACGATGGCTGAGGTGGTGATCAGGGCGTTGCCCCCGGCGTCGGTCAGGTCGGCATTGGCGTTGACTTGGAGTTGCAGAGTTCCGACACTGGTTGGCGTGACCGGCACAGTGAAAACTCCGGGACTGGTCTCGGTGACGGTGTCAATGGTGATGGCCGAGCTGCCTGTGTTGCTGAAGTCGGCGGCGGAAACCGTGCTCGCGTCCATGTCTTCGCTGAAGGATACGGTGTAGATGACTAGGGTGTTCACGAGAACCGGGCCGCCGCTTTTGTCATCGACGATATCGCTGCCTGTCAGCGTGGGTGGGGTATTGTCGAAGGCAGAGAGCGCCAGATCGACCACCGTGCCCCGGGCCGTAGTCTGCCCACCACCCGGACTCTGACTGATGATGCTACCGACGGGGACTGTCGGGCTGAATGAGTTCTGCACGGTGCCGACTGTCAAGCCGACGGAGGTAAGGATGGACTCGGCGCTGCTTTGAATCATGCCTGCGACATCAGGCACTGTGACTACGGTGGAAATGACGGCCGATGCCGCCGCGGAGACCGTGCCTTCGTTGCGCGCGGGGCTCAGGTCGCGCGTCTTCACGGTGTAGCTGTAAGTCACGCCCGGTGTGAGACCGGTGTCGGTGTAAGTGGTGCCGTTTTGCCAGCCGCTGTCATGCCCGCTGCCGGAGGTGCAGGTGAAATAGTATTCCACACCGTTCGGATCATAGGCAGTGGCGGCTGTCATGGTGATGGAACTGCCGGGAATCACCGTGGGCAGAGTAGCAAAGCTGAACGGATTTGGCGTGGGCGGCGTGGTGTCGGCAGTCATCGCCACAGTGCCTGCGAGGACGCTGTAGTAGTTGGAGCCAAAGCGGATTTCGTCCAACGTGACGCGGTCGCCTAGGGCAAAAGTCAGGGTGTCGTAGGCGGACTGATTCACATTTACGGTGAGTGTGGAGGTAGGTGAGCCGAGGCTGAGGTCGGTATCTGGCTCGTAAAGCTCGATGGTGTCGCTGGCTGCGCCCCAGGTGATTTTGCCGACGACGAGGCGCTGTTCCCCGCTATCAAGCGTAGAGCGGGGCACGTTGCCGAAGACGTTGCCGCTAAAGCCGGACGTGCCGAAGGTCGAATCGCGGAATTGCGTGGCGACGACGTAGCCGTTGCCAGCTCCGCCCCGGTAGTCGAAGCGCCCGAGGGTGACGCCCAGCCCGGAGCCAAGCTGCGCGCCTTCGTTCACGATATAATATTGAAAATTGCCCGTGCTAAACCGGCTGTTGGCCAGAGCGAAAGCGAGGCGCGAATTGGTCAAATTCCCGCCGGTGCCGTAGCCGACGACGATGCTGAACCAGAGTGTCGCGCCATCGTTGAGCAGGCCATTGGCCGCCAGCGCCGATGTGCTAAAAGAGCGCGAGCCGCCAAAGTTATTCGCAGAGGCAGAGACCCCAAACGAGTTGCCCGACACCGGCAGCGAGCCGTAGGTGAGAGAGCCGGAGGCTATTTGTGTGACGGCACTCGTCGAAAACCAAGTGCCCGTGAGGCCGGTCTCGGTGCTGCCACCTTTGCCGTTGAGGCTGCCCGTTGCGTAGTCGAAAGGCTCGTAAATGGCCACGGGCACGCCAGAGCCAACGCCCACCGTGATGCTCACTGCGGCGCTGGATGTCTGGCCTTCACTGTCCGTCACTTGGAAATTAAAACTATCCGAGCCGGTGTAGTCGAAAGCCGGCGTGTAGGTAAGATAGGGAGCCGTGCCGGTGAGAGTGCCGTGCGCGGGCTGACTGGTGACGGCGTAGGTCAGCGCGTAGTTTTCAGGGTCGCTGCCAGTGAGGATGATGGGTGTGGGCATGGCCTGCGGCACCGTGGGCGATTGCGCGTTGGCGGTCGGCGGATTGTTCGGCGACAGCGTGCCGCCGGAGTTGTAGAGCGTTACGGCGACAGTGGAATAGACTTCCGTGAGGTTTTTCGAGTCTGACATTTTCACCTCGAAAAGATACTGCCCCGGTGCGCCGTCGAAATACGCGGTCGTGGTCTTGGCCGCACCGGTGCCGTTGGGGACAAAGGTGACGTTGCCCGCGCCGTTAACCTTGCGCCATGTATAGACGCTGTCGCCTTTCGCATAGTCGTTGGAGGTCACGCTCAGGGTCGTCCACTTTGCGGGTAGTGTCAGGCTCGCGGCGCCTGCTACGACGGACTGAATACTTTTCAATGGCGGGAGCGTCGCGTGGTTTGGGTCAGCGGCGATAGCGTCGAGGATTTGCTGGGCTTCCGTGGGATTGATGCCATACCGCAGGAGAAATTTGCAGGCTGCCACCACGCCGGGATCGGGCTTCACGGTCGAGGAGCCGCCCGCGTAGCGCAGGAGCACGGCGAGCGCCTCGTCATTGAAGCCCACCTCATCCTGAATGGTCAGCGCGCTCAGCGGCGGGCCTTCTGCGGCGTGGTAAGTTTCCAGCACATCGAGCGCGGCTTTCCGGTCGCCACCGCTGAACATCTTGTCCGCCGGAGTCAGTTCGTAAGCGGAGTAAACCACTGCATCCGCGAGTGCGAGAAAGTCCGCTTGATTGAGATTTTTGTAAGTCGTGCTCAGAGTGCTGCGAACGTATCCGATCGGATTCTGCGCCACAGCGCGAATGGCGGGATAAAGCAGGCTGCGGTCAGCTCCAGCAACGCTGCTCCGCAGCACGCCATCGGTGGAGTTAAAGAGCAGCACGCCGAGCCGCCCATGGGCCATGTGCATGGGATCTTCTTCATTGAACGGAAGCAGCGGCGCGGCGGTGCTGACTGTGGCGGAAAGAATGGTATTGAGCTGCGCCATTTTCGCGACATCCGAGAAGCCGCGCAGAGACTCGGCGGCGGCAAAGCGGACGTGGTTCACAGGGTCGGTCAGAAGCGCGGCCAACACCGGCGCGGAACTTGAGCTGGCGATTTTTCCAAGCGCGTAGCAAGCGCCAATGCGCGAGGTGCCCTGCGAGTCGTTTGCCAGCGCGTGCAGGCTTGGCAGCAGGGCGGTGGTCTCGGTGGTGCGGGTGCCCAGTTCATTCGCGGCGCTCCTTTGCACCATGGGCGACCAACTCCCGAGATCGGCCACGAGTTGGCTGGTGCTGCGGCTGGTGGCCTTGTAGCCATCTGCGGCCTCTGCGTCCGAGACATCGGTGGTGGTCAGCCAGTGGCTCGGATTGTGTCCGCGACCTGTGATATGAAGCTGGCGCAATGGCAGCGCATAGGTGAGCAGCGTTGCGGTGGACATGCGAAAATCGTTATAGGTCGCACCGTTTAGTGGTCCCTCGCCATAAAGGCAGTCATAGACAAAAGAACCGTTCCACTTGCGGCTCAGATCGAACATCCAGCTCGCGCGGCTGAAATAGGAAGCCGCCGCCTGCTCTCCGCCCACCGCTGCGCCGAGGGGCGACCAGAGGTAGTTGAAAAATGCACCCGTATGTCCGATTTCCCGTTCCGAAGTAGCGGCGGTCGCCAGCTTGGCGTTGAATTTTTGCTCGGACACGCGATTCCCCTGCAACTCGAAACAAAGCGCCGCCAGCCCGCTCTTGCCGTTATTTTCGTGGCCTTGCCAAGCCGGTTCGTGCTCGCCGTAGGGTATCACACCTTTGCCCGCGAAGTAGGCAAAGAAGCGGCTCGCCCGCGTAATGGCCGGGTCGAGGGTTGGGCCGGTTACGCCGCATTCCTTCGTAAGCAACAGGCCAAGGAAGCCGGGCATCGAAGCGGAGTTTACTGCACCGTAGCCCTGCCGCAGCGGGCCGTTGGGCGATCCATCGCGCCATTTCGGGGCAAACACGTGGCCCGCAGTGCCGAAGACATTTGTCCCGGCGGCGATGCACTTGCTGATGGCATCAATCGCGGGCAGCACCAACGCGTCGCCAGTTTTCAGATAATATTCGGTGAGGACGATGAGTTCATGCCCGCGCTGCCACGGCGAGGCGCCGCTTGTAAACGGGTCACTCGACGACAGCGTCGCCATCACCGCGGCAGTGGGAATCAAGGCTCGCGCCTCCGTCTGTGCGCGTGCCTGCCGCGCCGCGTTGAGCGGGTTCGCGGGATTGTTTCCCGCAAGCAGCGCGAGTGTGCCAAACGAGTAACTGCCCTTGGTCTCGCTGGCCATGATGTATTGCAGTCCCTCTTCGAGAATCTGGGCCGACTTCGGGCAGTTGTAGGGTGCAGTAGTACTGTAGGCTCCCATGGTCCGCAGCGTAAGCGTCACGACGTTTGTTGCTCCCGCCTGCCAGCGCAGCAACTTCAAGGTGGCCGGGCTGCGAGCCTCGGCATCGGCGATGGCCATCGCCAGACTCTTGCGCGCGTCGGAGGAGAAATTGACGGGTGCCGCGCCAGTTCCATCGGCCCCAAGAATCACGTCATCCACCGCCAGCAATCCGGCAGCAGGCGATCCCGCATCCACCACCTTGACCTGAATCTGGCGGCTCGCGCTGGTATCCACACTCACGTGATACACCCAACCTCGAAGTCCGGTGGGTCCGAGATTGATCGTGATCGAGTCATTCGGCACTCCCCCGGCGGTCAGATCCGGCGGGACGGCCAGCAATGGGGTGAGCTCAGTGAAAAACAAAATCAGAACCAAGACCAGCTGGCGAAGATGCAGCTTAATGGAATGCCTGGTGTTTTTGGTCATCACGTTTCCAATAAGTGCCTACAGGCTAGCGGATTACGAATAAGCCCGCAAGACTTTGTCTCGCCGTAATCCGATCGGCCGAAGGACTGCGCTTGGTGATCGCGTGAGGACTCGCGGATCTATCTCAAATCAACCCCAGCTCCCGCACCGCATCGCGCTCTTCCTTGAGTTCGTTGACCGTGGCGTTGATCCGGCCCTGGCTGAATTCATTAACCGGCAGGCCCTGCACGATCTCCCATTTGCTGCCGTTGCTGCGAATGGGGAAGCTGGTCATGATGTCCCTTTCCACACCGTAGCTGCCATCGCTGCAGACGGCGACGCTCGTCCAGTCGCCCGCGGGCGTGGGTGTGGTCAGCGAGCGCACGGTGTCCACCACGGCATTCGCGGCTGAAGCGGCGGAGGAGGAGCCTCTGGCTTTGATGATGGCTGCGCCGCGTTGTTGCACGGTGCTGATGAACTCGCTCTGCAACCATGCATGATCACTGATGACTTCCGTGACCGCTTTGCCGTTGATCTTCGCATTGTAAAAATCAGGATACTGCGTGGCGGAGTGGTTGCCCCAGATGGCCACGTTGGTCACGGCGCTGACATGGACGCCCGCTTTCTGCGCGAGCTGGGACTTGGCGCGGTTTTCATCGAGCCGTGTCATGGCGAACCAGCGCTCGGCGGGCACGTCCTTGGCGTTGCTCTTGGCGATGAGGCAGTTTGTGTTGCAGGGGTTTCCGACGACGAGCACCCGCACATCAGATGCGGCGTTGGCGGCGATGGCCTTGCCCTGACCGGTGAAAATCTTACCATTGATGTTCAGGAGGTCCTTGCGCTCCATTCCTGCCTTGCGCGGCACGCTGCCGACGAGCAAAGCCCAGTTCACATCTTTGAATCCTTCATTCACATTACTCGTGGGTGTGATGCTGTGCAAGAGCGGGAAGGCGCAATCATCGAGTTCCATCACGACTCCGCCGAGGGCGGCCATGCCCGGTTCGATTTCAATCAAACGCAAGGCGACGGGTTGATCCGGACCGAACATGGCACCTGAAGCGATGCGGAAGAGAAGAGAGTAACCGATTTGTCCGGCGGCACCGGTGACTGCGACAGTGATGGGAGTTTTCATGGATGGTTGGAAAGGAAGCGCCCTGATAAAGCCGCATTTGCCGCTCAATCAAGTATTGTCTGCTGCTAATCCACGATTCTCCTGCCACTACGGCAATTTGATCTCGTTCTTCTTGTTCAGATGATCATCGAGAAGGCGGATGGTCAGCGGTTTGCCCAATCCTTTCGCGATCTCCTCACCAATCTCCTGGAAGGCTTTTACGATCTCGTCATCGGTCCACTTGCTTGTCAGCACAAAGGAAGCAACGGTTCCCTCTTCGTCTTTCTTGAGGAGAACGTCCATGTCCTTGGTGCCGGTGAAATAGCCGACGCTCTTGAGGATTTCGCCGAGTTTCTTCGCGTCATCCTCGGTCGCCTTGGCGGAATAATTAACGGATTCCTTGTCGCTCACCTTGTATTTCGTGCCCATCATGAGCTTCTGGCCGAAGAAAATCAACACAACCACAAGGATGGCGATGACCGAGATGACTTTTGTGGCGATGTTGCTGTATCGCGCTGTCTTGGAAGGTGCGGGTGAATTGTCCATGAACCAGCGGTAGATGACTTCATGCAATGAACAAGCGCAAAATGCTGAAACCTCAGTCCTAGGTTGTGCGATCCAGCGCCCGCTTCATTCGCTCCACGATGATCTCTGCCGGCTCCAGTCCGCAGGAAACGCGAATGAGTGTGCGGTCCACACCGCAGCTTTCCGCCCAGGCAAGTTCATCATAGTGCGCCAGCAATGTGTAGGGGCACGCCAGTGTGAAGTTGGTGCCAAGGCTGGGACCTTTGCAAAACTCCATCGCGTCATAAACCGCAGGGGCTTTCGTCGTATCCTTCATGACCAAGCTCAGCAGGCAGCCGTGGCCGCCACCATCCTTGAGCAGATGTTGGTAAATGCCGCTCTGATCGGTAATGGAATGAAACACCTTCCCGACTGCGGGATGCTCCGCGAGCATCTCATGGAGCGCGATGCTGTTCCGGCTCATCACTTTCACCCGGTCCGCGTAATCCCGTGAATTCAGTTCCAGCGCCACGGCATCTCCGCGCCAGAGATCGTTGTCATGGTGTGCGCGCATGAATGCGGAAAAATCAGCGTGATAGGCTGACTCTCCGTTCAAAATTACGCAGCCGGCCAGGACATCACCCGCACCGGAAAAGGCCTTGGTCAGACTGGTCGTGACAGCATCCGCGACCAGGAACGCGTTCACGTTCACATTGGTTGCCACTGTGTCATCCACAATCACGGGCACTTCCTTCTTTTCAATCGACAGCATTTCGTTGACGCGTCGCAGGTCGACACATTTCATGAGCGGATTGCTGGGCAATTCGGCAAAAATGCCGGCCAGCGATTCCGTCTTGATGATGGTTCTCAACTTTTCATAATCGCTCTCGTTGTTGAACGGAAGAAACATGACGCCACTACCAAATATCTCCTGCAGTTTCAGAACATCGACATACGGAAAATCAAGCTGCACCGTCTTGCGACCTGGAGTTAATGAGGTCAGCATCCGATGCACGGCGAAATTCGCCGCCATGCCAGATGGGAAAAGGAAAACATCATCTGCGGACTGATCGGTGATCCTGGCCAGGCGCTCTTTAATGGTGCGGCGCGCGGTCTCGCCTTCCGTTTCGGATGTTACAGTGGAAATGCCCAGCGCAGCCTCCGACTGCCGGGCGCTGACGATCTCGCCGCAAAAGCGCCAGTAACGGCGGGCCACTTCATATGCCGCAGCAGGGAAGAATGCGATTCCGAGTGCTTCGGAATCATGTTCCACGACCCGCGCGTCAATGCCTGATTGCTTCTGAAGAAACTGGGCGCAACGTTCGGCATGAATCCGCCGGGGAAAGACGAGCGCGCGCTCCCCTGCCCTCGCCTGCAACTTCTCCACCTCAACGATAAGTCTGTCGATCGCAGGCGGAATAAAAAAGCGCGGATAGCCGCTCTGAAACTTCGACACCACCTTCGGATCCTTTTCCTCATAGCCGATGACATGCTCCCACAACGGAAGACACACCGAGACTCCGTAAGGCGAGGGCGGAATGGGCACGCCAAGATCTTTGGCGCGGCACATGGGGTCTGTCAGTAGATCGCGCATGATGTCTTAAGAAACGGTTGGAGTTCAAGGTTCACCTTGCTCATCGTCGGATGCACCTGACGGGCTAAAGCCCAGGCAAGCTGAAGCTTGAACTCCAACGAATTCACGCAGCAGTCATCGCCTCCTCGATGTCGCGCCACAAATCATCGATGTGCTCGATGCCTACGGAAAAGCGCACAACGCCATCGGTGATGCCGACTGCCTCGCGTGCTTCGCGCGGAACACTGGCGTGAGTCATGCTCGCGGGATGGCAGCACAGACTCTCGATGCCACCAAGACTTTCAGCCTTCGGAAAATACTTCAAGCGACCAAGAAATGCCTGCGTCTTTTCCAGAGTAAAACCCAGGTCTGCGGTCACGATGCCGCTGCCGTTGCGCATTTGCTGCTTGGCGAGCTCGTGCTGAGGATGGGATGGAAGAAACGGATAGCGCACCCAGCGCACAGCCTTGGTGTTCTCCAATCGCTCTGCAAAAGTGAGCGCATTCGAACCATGCCGTTCCATGCGCAGGGCTTCTGTTTTGACGCCGCGCGCTATGAGCCATGAATCAAATGGACTGGGCTGCAAGCCGAGCGCCTTCTGGGCGAAAATCATTTTCTCCTGCCACTCAGCGCTGTCCGTGCAGACCGCGCCGCCGAGCACGTCAGAGTGCCCGTTGGAATATTTTGTTGTGCTCAGAAGCGAAAGTGTCGCCCCAAGTTTGACCGGTTGCTGAAGGTAGCTGGAGGCAAAAGTGTTGTCGACGATCACCGGGGCATTGACCTTGCGCGCGACCTCGCTGATCGCCGCAATATCGAGAACCTTGAGCATGGGATTCGTTGGTGACTCGATCCAAACCAGCGCTGGCTTGTGTTCCGAAATTTTCGCGTAATTCACGGGGTTGCTCAGATCCGTGTAAACGGCACTCACGCCGAATTTCTCGAACACCCGCGCGAAGAGGCGATAAGTGCAGCCGTAGACATTTTCTTCAAGCACCACGACATCGCCTGACTTGAGCGACGATACTACGGCGGTGATAGCCGATACTCCGCTGGCAAAGACGCAGGCGTGCTGGCACCCTTCGAGCGCCGCCAGCGTCTGCTGGAGATTGCGGAAGTTGGGATTGCCGGAGCGGGTATAATCAAAGCCCCCGGCATTGCCGTATTCAAAGGTGCTGGTGAGAAAAACGGGCGGGATGACAGCGCCGGTTTGCTCGCGCCAATTCAAGCCAGAATGGATGGCTTGGGTTTCAAAGTGTTCGCTGGGATTTGGTGATGACACAGGCGCGAAGTTTCGCACAGCACGGAGCGTGGTCAAGGTGGCTCGGCAGCCCTCTACCGAACTTCAGAATTTGCGCATTTACCACTACGTGATGGTTTTAGATTTCGGCAGAGGTCTGCCGTGCCACTTGCAAGGCTTCCAGAAGTGCACTGCCATCCGTCTCACCATGCAAGACTTCGCCTAGCACTGGAACATCCAACATGTCTTCCAGAATCATCCGATGCGGTATGCTGGCGGGGTCTCGCTCGTCGCTGACGTGATTCAAGATGAGTCCTGCGCATTGCAACTGCCTCGCTTGAATATTCTTAACAGTAAGAATGGTGTGATTCAAGGCACCAAGCTTGTTGTTCACCACCACCACGACCGGCAGTCCGAGCGACTCCGCAAAATCAGCGGAGGTGTATTGCGGTGCCAGCGGAACTTCCCAGCCGCCCACGCCTTCGACGATCACATTTTCATAAGAGTGGGTCAGTTCATGATAAGCCTCGGAAACTCGCTCCAGGTCGAGCAAACGATTCTCGATCAGCGCGGCAGCGTAAGGAGATGCGGGGGTCTTGAGCCAGACAGGATTAATTTCATCCAGCGTTAAACCAGCGCTGCTGGCGCTGAGCAGTGCGACTGAGTCTTCACGACCACCACAGCAGAATGGCTTGAAACCCACCGCGCGTCGACTCTGTGCCTTGAGAGCCTCGAGGAGCAGGCACGTGACATAGGTTTTGCCGGCGTTGGTATCAGTCGCGGTGATGAAGAGATTCATTCGCTCATGTTGGGCTTCACAGAATGAAAGGTCAAAGAAGAAGACTTGATTCAAGACGCACTCTCACCGACCTCCGATTCAGCTTCGCCGATCATGCTGCTTTACTCACCAACTATTTTTCTCAGCGCGTTTCTGTTGTTCCTTTTGCAACTGATCATCGCCAAGCAAATTTTGCCGTGGTTCGGCGGTTCCGCCGCAGTATGGACGACATGTCTGGTTTTTTTTCAAAGCGTGCTGCTGCTCGGGTATGCCTATTCTGATGGAATCACCCGCTGGTTTTCACTCCGGCGTCAAAGCATCATCCACGCTGTGCTGCTGGTTCTCAGCCTGGCCCTGCTGCCGATTATTCCTGACGCCAGTTGGAAGCCAACTGGCGCGGAGAATCCCGCATTGAGAATTCTCCTGCTGCTCACGGCTACCATCGGACTTCCGTTTTTTTTGCTCTCCACCACCAGTCCCTTGTTGCAGTCGTGGTTCGCGCGCGCTTGCCCGGATAAAAGTCCCTACCGTTTGTTTGCCCTGTCAAACTTGGCATCGATGATCGCGTTGCTCGGCTACCCGCTGGTGATTGAACGGTGGATCGGCGCAATCACACAAGCTAGATTCTGGTCGCTGGGTTACGCAGCATTCGCGATTCTGTGTTGCGCGACCGCCTGGCGCGGAATGAGATCGACTGCGGTCAATCCGACGATGCAACTTCCGGATCAATCCCACGAGCCACCGCCCACATTCTTCACTCAACTACTCTGGGCTGCGCTGGCCGCATTGGGTTCCGTGCTCTTGCTCGCTGTGACCAATCATCTGACGCAAGATGTGGCTTCCATTCCTTTGCTCTGGGTTCTGCCCCTCAGCATCTATCTCCTCACCTTTATTCTGTGTTTCGATGGTCGGGGCTGGTATCAGCGCGACATTATCATGAGTTTGGTTGGAGTGATGTTAGTCATCATGTCATGGTGTCTGGCGCAATAT
Source organism: Verrucomicrobiota bacterium (assembly GCA_021413535.1). GTDB lineage: Bacteria > Verrucomicrobiota > Verrucomicrobiia > Verrucomicrobiales > Verrucomicrobiaceae > VFKE01. The sequence continues at coordinate 23,291 of JAIOQF010000202.1, read as the reverse complement.
CAGTTTGATTTGGGATTCATTCTCCAAATCAGCATCTTTTCAGACGGACTTTTCGTGTCCTGCATGTTCTGCCATGGCGAACTCAACCGCCTGCGTCCTGCTCCCCGGCACCTGACGCGCTTTTATCTGATGATCTCACTGGGCGGGGCCATCGGCGCTCTGCTGGTGGGCATCATCGCACCAAATATTTTTTCCGGTGTTTATGAACTCCCCGTCGCCCTAGCTTCTTTGGCTGCACTCTGGATTTATCAGATGCGAGGAGCCAGACGGTTATATCTGGTGGCTGGCGTTTGTCTGCTCCTGATAACAGTGTCAGCCTCCATCTTCAAAATTGTGATGTTCTCCAGCAAGGCGAAGCTGATCACCCGCAATTTTTACGGGGTGGTTCGCGTTCTGGAAAACGACCCCGGTGACGCCGATCACTTCCAACGCACCCTGACGGACGGCACTACCGTCCATGGAGAACAGTTCCCAAACGGTCGCTATTCCCGTGTGCCTAGCACCTACTACACGGCCAATTCCGGCATCGGTCGCACCTTGAATGCACTCGGCCAGAAGAACGCCCGGGTCGGAATCATAGGGCTGGGAGCAGGAACTATCGCGACCTATGGCAAGCGAGGTGACGTATACCGCTTTTATGAAATCAATCCCTCGGTCATTGAAATCGCCCAGCGTGACTTCAGTTACCTCAAGGATAGCGCGGCAAAAATTGAGATCGTGCTGGGTGATGCTCGGCTCAATCTTGAGCGTGAACCCAGCCAGCAATTCATCGTGCTGGCAGTGGATGCTTTTTCCAGCGATGCCATCCCCGTCCATCTAATGACCCGCGAAGCTATTTCTCTATATCTGAAACATCTCGCGCCCGAAGGTGTGCTGGCTTTTCATATCACCAATAAATCGCTCGATCTCGCACCAGTTCTGCAGCGGCTCGCTGACGCGCACGATTTAAAAACAGCCTGCATCATCGAAGACAGAAAGGATAATAAGCAATACCCCAGTGAATGGGTCTTGCTCACGAGGAGTATAAATTTCCTCGAAGTAGACAAGATCCGCAATGCCGCCAGCGCCATTCAGTCACGCCCCGACAGTCGCGTGTGGACGGATGACTTCAATAATGTGATTCAGGCGTTAAAGTGACTTAATGTTAAATCTGCGTTCATCGGCGCGATCTGCGGATTTTGAACATCAGATTTATCCTTCCCTTTAACCGCCGCTATGCCATCCTTGATTAACTCACCCAACCAACTGAATGAAAACCATCCTTCGTATTTTCATCTTCACCGTTCTCGCCTCCCTCGCCAGCGCACAGACCACCCCGCCGACACCAGCGCCTGCGCCAGCGACCGATAGCAATAATCCAAATTTCTGGCAGGCAAGCTTCACCAATGGCGGACATTATTTAGTGAAATTGAATCATATCAACTGCGCCTCGAAGCATCAGTATATATCCGATGGCGTGGCCCGGGTCGTAGAGGTGACGATCGGCACTGATACCGCTGTGGTTGCGCGCTTTTACTTTTTCGAGCCCGCCGGCAAGGATACGCCGTTAAATGCCGGACAGATCCTCTTGAACCGTGCCCAAGACACCGCCCAGCAGGCCGCAGCACGGGTCTCGCCGAATGCTGCCCGGTTGAATGTGGTAAAAAATTATCCCGCCTCTACGCACGCTCACACCGTTGAATATTCCGTGCAAGATGAGGCCACGATCAATTCACTCTATGCAAGCTTGTTGGCCGCCATTTCCTCGGGACGCGGTCGGACGTGGAAAGAAGGCGGCGGCGACAGCGCGAAGTAGTCATCCATATCAGAGGTAGTTGCCAAGGTAACGAAGCCCTTAAATGGATGTTCAGCGTGTCGCCTACAATGAAAAATTCGAGCCTCCTCACGTCGTCTGCTACTAAGATCTGAATGAAATTTTACAAAAAAAACGCGGAGGCCGGAGCCACCGCGTTTTTTGTTTGTTAGTTGATAATTGCTCGCGGTTCAGGCTTTGTCTGCCTTCTCTGCCTTGGCCTTTTTGGCTTTCGGAGCTTTCTTCGGTTTCACGTCGACTTCCGCAGCGGCTTCGGGTTCGACCGCTTCTTCTTTCTGAACGAAGGTATCCACCCACTCGATGAACGCCATCGGAGCAGAGTCTGCTTGCCGCTGGCCGAGTTTGGTGATGCGAGTGTAACCGCCGGGACGATCTTTGGAGGCCGTCGCGATGTTGTGGAAGAGCTTGAAGACCAGATCCCGGTCACGGAGCTTGGCGAAGGCTTGGCGGTTCAGATGAACCACGTTGGCACCGCGTTCCTGCTCATTTTTGCCGGTGGGCTTGAGCGCACGTTTCCCGAGGGTGACGAGTTTCTCCGCAAATGGCGCCACCGCCTTGGCTTTGGCCAGCGTGGTGCGGATGCGATTATGCTCGATGAGGCTCTTGCACAGGTTTTTGATCAGAGCATCACGATGGCTCTTCCTGCGCTGGAGTTTTGAGATTTTTTTCCCGTGTGTCATGGAATTATATTAATGAGTCGGTGAGATCACAGTTTTATTTTTCGTCTTCACCGTCTTCGGGAAGATTGGCGCTGATGAGCCGGGCGAAGTTGTCGGCATCGCCGCCTTCTTCTTCATCTTCGCGGCGGAAGCCGGGAGCTCGCAGCATAGAAATGCCACCAGGAAGGGGCTCAAGCAGCAATGGATCGAGCTTCATGCCCAGGCCAAGGCCGAGTTCGTTGAGCTTTTCTCTGATCTCGGTGAGCGATTTCTTGCCGAAGTTGCGGTAGCGCAGCATCTCGGCCTCAGTCTTCATGGCCAGCTGGCCGACGGAGGTGATGTTGGCATTGTTGAGGCAGTTGGCGGCACGAACGCTGAGTTCAATCTCGTTGACGGACATGTTGAGCAGCTTGCGCAGCTCGAGATTTTCCTCGCTCTGAGCTTCGGGCGCGGCGTCGAACTCAACGAGGCTGTCGTCGTAATTCACGAACACGTCGAGGTGGTGGCGCAGGATGGCGGAAGATTGTGTCAGTGCGTCCTGAGGGCTGATGCGGCCATCTGTCCAGACGTCAACGATGAGCTTGTCATAGTCGGTGTTCTGACCCACGCGGGTGGAGTCCACGGCATATTTGACGCGGGTGACGGGAGAAAAAATGGAGTCAATCGGGATCACGCCAATGGGCATGTCCAAACGCTTGTTTTCTTCACCGGTGGCGAAACCACGACCGACTTTGACTTCGATCTCGGCTTCGAACTTGCCCTTGCGATCAAGAGTGCAAATCACCAGGTCTTTGTTGATGACGTGGTAGTGCTGGTTCTCCTTGATATCGCCAGCGGTCACGACGCCTTCTTTGTCGGCCTGAATCTGGAGGAGCTGGGTTTCCTTGTTTTCGAAATGCTGGAACTTCACCTTCTTCAGGTTTAGAACGATCTGGGTGACGTCTTCCAGCACGCCGGGCAAGGTGGAAAACTCGTGTTCCGCGCCCTTGATGCGGACGCTGGTGATGGCGGCGCCTTCCAAGGAGGAGAGGAGCACGCGGCGGAGGCTGTTGCCGATGGTGTGGCCGTAGCCACGGTCAAAAGGCTCAGCGACGAACTGGCCGAAGGTTTCGGTGGCCGTCGTCTCGTTCTTCACGAGGCGGGTCGGCATTTCAAATCTAGCTAGACGGATGGACATGTATTTTGGATGGTGACCGGGTTACCTTTGGGACGAGCGCTCCACAATCACTTGAGTGACTGTGGAACCCAAAGACCGACGGTGTTAAACGTGGCTCGCGAGGGTCGGGAACAAACACGAACTGGGCACTTTGGCAAGAAAAATCGTGTCCCCAGTAGCGACCGCGCTTCCGCTGTCGCCGATCACATTCTGCAGGAATGTGCGCTTCATACTTTACAGGAGCCAGTGAAACTCTCTATCGTGACCGAATGTCTGACCTCCCCTCCTCCGGCCACCGGCCACTCTATCCACCCGGCTTCCGCGCTCGTCGCGGGCTGAACTGGGGCTTTATCGGCCTGCTCTACACGTCATACTACATGTGCCGCTACAATCTGCCGCTGGCCAATAAGTCCATCAGCGCGGAATTCGGATTTTCCAAGGGCGATATGGGCCTGATCATTACCACGGCGCTGCTCGCCTACGCGTTCGGCCAGATCATTAACGGTCTGCTGACGGACCATTACGGTGGCAAGCGCGCGATGCTCATGGGTGCTGCAGGGACGATCGTGATGAATGTTCTTTTTGGCGCAGCCTCGTTCTGGGGAATGCTCGGGTTATTCGTCGTGCTCCGCGGTATTGACGGCTACATGCAGTCGTTCGGCGCGCCAGGCATGATCAAGATCAATGCCGCCTGGTTCAGCCACACCGAGCGCGGCAGATTTTCCGGCATCTTCGGATTCATGATCAACCTCGGCAGGTTCGGAATTTTCAAACTGGGACCCGCAGTGCTCGCCGGGTTCACCTTTCTGGGCATGTGGCATGTTCCTGCGCTGCACTGGCGCTGGCTGTTCTGGATCCCGGCAGGGATCGCGTGCGTCGCCGCAGTCATGATGGCACTGATCGTCAAGGACACGCCGGAACATGCGGATTTCCCAGCCGTCAATCCCGACGAGCCGCATACGGATTCCGTGGAAATGCCGATCAAGCAGGTTTTCCTGACCATCGTGCGAATGCCCATCGTATGGATCACCGCCTGCGCCTACGCCTGCACCGGCGCGGTGCGCCAGGGGGTTGACCAGTGGTTTCCTCGGTTGCTTGAGGATGTTTACCACGTGCAGTTGGACTCGGCGCAATTCCAGTGGGTCGGATTCCTCATCCCGTTCGTCGCCTCCGCGGGCTCACTGGTTTCCGGCTATGTTTCGGACATCGTTTTTAACGGCCATCGCGCGCCGGTTGCCGCGATTCTTTATTTCATGGAGACAATCCTTATTTTAATGGCAGCGCAGGTTCATTCCGCCAATGCCGCGGTGATCTTCCTTGTGTTGATTTCATTCACGGCCAATGCCACGCATTCGATCCTTGGAACGGCTGCGGCCATGGATATCGGCGGCGCGCGCCGGGCCGGATTTGCCTCGGGTCTGATTGATTCCTTCCAATATTTCGGCGGCAGTCTGGCAGGTTTAATTCTCGGCAAGCTTTTGGACAAGAGCTGGGACTACTATTTCTACTTCATGGCCCCGTTTGGCATCATCGGCGGAATTCTCATGGTGTTTAGCTATAATCGCATCACCATCGCCGCGAAAACTGGCCATTGATCCAGCGTCACCCGCGGAACATCGCACCCAGCTTTTTGCCCAACATCATGCCAGCGCCGATGAGCGTGATGCCTAAAAATACCATGGCCCACACCCCCAGCGCGGCGGCGAGAAACGGGCCGTTGCCCAAGGAACTTACCAGTTGATAAATAGCCTTGGTGATCGGGAAATGCGCAGCCTGTTGCGCAAGTATCATGGAGTCGGACACCTCCAGCATCGCGAAGGAAAATGCCAGCAGACCGCCCGCAATTAAGTTCGGCGCAATCAACGGCAGTGTGATTTTTCCTAACGCCTTCAGTGGTGATGCACCAAGATTCTGCGCCGCATCCTCCAGCGCGGGATTGATCTGCTGGAAACCAGCGCTGGCGGATCGCACCACATAAGGCAGCCGCCGCACCGCATAGGCGATGATCAACAGGATGGCGGGATTTTCACCGATCATGAGAAAATGAAAACCCTCGCCCTCGCGCGCCATGGCCAGATAACCGAAGGCCATCACCAGCCCCGGAACGGCAAGCGGCAGCATGGCCATGGCATCGAGAATCTGCCGGCCCCAGATTTTTGTGCGCACGCAGACATAAGCCACACTCACGCCAAGCACGAGATCAAGCAGGGTCGCCAGAGTGGCATATTTGACGCTGTTTGCGATGGCCCGGAGCGTAAGGTCGTAGCTGAGCACCTCACGATAATGCTGCAGCGTGAATCCCTCGGGCAGCACGGTGCGATACCAGTCAGTCGAGACCGACAGCAACAGCACGCCGAGATGCGGCAGCGAGATGACCCCGATCGTAACCACGAACAGCAGCGTGCAAAGCCAGGTAGCTCCGGTCGGCAGCTTGATGGTCTCGCGCCCCGTCACCGCGCGTCCGCCACCGGCTGCGTTGCCGCGCTCGAACAACATCTTGCTGAGCGCGTAGCACAGCACGGTGAAAACCAGCATCACCACCACCAAGGCATAGGGCAGCGCATTGCCGCTGATGTCCTTGAGCAGATTGAAAATCTGCACGGCGGTCACGCGGTCGAAGTCAAAAACCAAGGGCACACCGAGATCGGTGAACGACCAGATGAAGACGATGGTGCCACCTGCAAAAACGCCCGGCATGATCAGCGGCAGGATGATCTTCCTGAAGCGCGCGGCGGGTTTGCAACCGAGATTGGCGGCCGCTTCCTCCAAGGCAGGATCCAGATTCGCCAACGCGGCCGTGGCATTCAGATACAAAATGGGAAAGCGCGTCAACACATTGAGGATGATCATTCCTGTCATCTGACTGTTGCCCAGCCAGTCCACGGGATGTTCCGCACTCATCAGGCCCAGCTTGATCAGCAGGCTGTTGAACGCACCGGCCTGCCCCATCATCGCGCGCACTCCGATGGCTCCGACAAAGGGCGGAATGATCATCGGCAGCAGCAGCAAGGAATTGAACGCCGACTTGCCGGGAAAATCGTAGCGAGTGTAAATCAACGCCAGCGGCAAGCCCAGCAGCACGCAGCCCAGCGTGGAAAAAACACCGAGTAGAAACGAGTTCCACAGTCCCTCGCGGTAGAGCGGATTCCGGAACACTTCCCAAATGTGATCCATGGTGAATCCGCCGTGCGCATCGGCAAACGCCACCCGCAACGTCGTCCAGATGGGCGCGACGAAAAAGCACGCGAAGAACAAAGCCATCGTGGCGAAGACCATGTAGGAAGTTCGTCGGCTCATGAAAATTCGGAGATGGTAGATGGAAGATTGAAGATGGGATAACTACGACACCGTTCGTTTCTCATTCGCTCGGATCAGGCCGGATATCAAACGACCACATTTTTCAATGTCCGCTTGCATGGCTTGCGATCTCGCCGCAAGTCGCGGCTGGACATCGCCGATGACATAACTCAGCGAACGCAGCTCTCCACAAGAGGCGCGCGCAACATTATAGAATTGTCGTTTCTCAGCCGGGGACAGCCGCTCAAATCCCTCGGCAATATTGCTCATGATGGAGACCGCCGTTCGTTGAATCTGTCCCTTGAGACCAAAATCCTTTGCCAGTTCTGACTCCAACGTGAGTCCATAAAATGCGACAACGAGTCCCCGGGCTGTCTTCCAAGCCTCCAAGTCCTCGAACTTCTGAATTCTATCTCCCATCTTCCATCTGCAATCTTCCAAGTTTATTGCCCGCGACGAGCGAGTTCTCCGGCCCGGGCATATTGTTGCCGAAAGCGCATGGCATAGTCACGCGCCTTGCGAACTTCAAGATCCTTGTCCTTGCGCTTCAGTTCCCCAGCCAGATTCTGCGCATTCTGATAGTTCACAAAATTCACGTCGCTGAATACTTCCATTGCGCGAACAGGAAACCCATATTGTCCCATCAAACGCCACGCGTGCTTCTGTTCATCATGCGCGTCTACTGACATCACTTTCACCACAAAACGAATCACATTTGAAAGCGAGGCTGTCCACTCTGGATGATACGTGAACGCCTTGGCATCTTCAAAAGGCTGGGCAGTCGAATCAGACATCGATGCGCGATTACTTTCCGTGTAAAAATCCCGTCGCACTGGCAGACGGCGCAAGGCATCTTGCATCGGTCCACCCTTCGTTCCGACCCGATAGTTCCAGAGCTTTTGCCCTTCGTCGCTGAGCACGAATTCCATGAATGCCTCGGCCACTGCCGGTTCCGGCGCGCCGCGCAGCATGCCCACGGGATCAACTCCAAACGACGACCCGCCCTTCGGCGCGATGAAACCCACGCGCGTCGTTCCGTCCGCCTTGCGCAATTGTTCCTCGAATGATCGCCCATAAAAATCAATGCACATGCCCGCGGCTGCATCGCCTTGTGCCACCTCCAGCGGAATCTTGGTCGCAGCATCAGTGAAGTAACGCGCATTGGCGCAGATGCGCTGAATGAGCTGCAGTCCCCTCTCCCATCCCAGGGCCACGCCTTTGTTCGTGACTTCTTTCTCGCCCCCGCGGAAAGCTTTGGGTTCCTTGCGCCATTCTCGACTCACTTCATCGACGGCCAGTTGCATCTGCTGCTGGATGATTTGTTCCAATGCCTTCGTCACAGTGCCGCTCTTGTTCGGATCCGACAGAGCAATCTGCCCGGCCAAGCGCGAATCGGCGAGATCCACCCACTGCGAAGGTTCTTTCTCGATTTTCAGTCGCTTAAGCACATCGCGATTGAATACGATGCCCATGGTCGAGAGGCAGGTGCCCACCCAGCGCTGCTCCTGATCATAGAAAGGCTCGCCGCTCGTGCTCTGCGGAATGACATCATCCTTGAACCATTCCGCACGTCGCATCATCAGCGGCCCGAGTCCGTGTTTTCCGTTTTCGTCGGCGCTGACTAGGATGCCTGCCTTAGCCTGTTGCTCGAAATCGAACGATCCGCCGCCAAAAAAAAGATCGATTTTAATTCCAACAGGCGAATTAAGAAATGTCTTCCGCGCCTCCTGCTCCGGCGTAAGAATCGCTCCGGGCTCTTTGGAAAATGTCACCTTGTCATTGCCAAACGCAGCAGCCACCAGCGGTGTCCATTCATTCGCCAATTCATGCGTCCAATGCCGCTGAAATGCCGCGGTGAATTCCGAGCGCAGGAACATGGAAATTTCCGAAGTGCCACCCGGAACCCGCCAGTCAACATAAAGCGTCTCGCCGGTTTTCTGTTTCCAGTGCCGCGCGAAGGCAACTCCGAATTCGTGGCGGATGTTGTCGTTCTGCGGGGTAATGATCACAATGCGCCGGTCGAAACGCGAAGGCGCGGAGGTCTCCTTCGGCTTAAGCACCCACGGTGCCGCCAGCGTCAGGAACAATGCGAACCCAATCCCCAGTTCCTTGGCCCATCTTTTGATAAAAGCCGCAACCACTGCATGCTGATAAAGCGCAGCGATGCGGCGTGCATGAACTGTAAGAGTATCGACGGACATCTGAACTTCATCATCCAAGCGTAAAGCCGATGGACTTCAAGATAATGCTGGCGCCAGCGTAATTTTAAGCCTCCTGCAAAAGGATCGAATCCACAACCAGATCATCGTGCAGCACGTCACTGAGGATGACAATGGGATCACCCGCGACAACCAGCCCGCGCTTGCGCAATATTTGCAGTGCTGCTTCGATGGTCGTGCTCGGCTTGGCGGCAAAGTCCATGACAAATGGAAAGACTCCGCGGGCGGTCATCAGAGTCCGGCTTACATTTAATTTGGGTGTAAAAGCGAAGATGGGCGCGGACTCCGGGCGCTGGTGCGCAAGAAGATGCGCCGTGACGCCGCCTTTGGTGAAGACAAGTAATTTTGATCCGGGAATGCTGTTGGCGAGAACAACAGCGGACTTGGCCACTTTTTTCTTGTTTGTCGTCAACGGCGCGTCAGAGGCGAAGCGGCCCGATGGATATCGTTCTTCCGTGCGGCGAATAACACGATCCAGCACATCGACACAGCGGTCGGGATATTTGCCGACACTGGTCTCGCCGCTCAGCATGACGCAGTCCACTTGTTCCGTCACCGCATTAAAGATGTCAGTGACCTCCGCACGCGTAGGCACGGGATTCTCAATCATGCTCTCCAGCATCTGCGTGGCCACGATGACCTTGCGCCCGTGATAGGAGCAACGTTCGATTATATCGCGCTGGATGATCGGCAGGTCTTCGACAGGACACTCGCTGCCCAGATCGCCGCGTGCGACCATGATGCCTTTCGAGGCTTGAACCAGCGCGTCCAGATTATTCAGCGCCTGCTGATTTTCGATCTTGGCGATGACACGGGCCAGGCAGTTCTTTTGCGCCAGAAGCAGTTCGAGATGCTGAATGTGCGCAGGCTCACGGGCGAAACTCAGTGCGAAAAAATCCACATGAAGTTCGATCCCAAGGTCGAGGTCGGCATAATCTTTGTTCGTCAGCGGAGGCAGATTCACATTCACTCCTGGAAGATTGATGTGGCGGCGGGATTTCATTTCACCCCCCGTCAATACCTCGGCGAGAATGCGATTTCCATTCACGAGCCTAGCCCGAAGCTGGATCAGTCCGCCGTCGATGGAGATAGAATCGCCTGCCTTCAAATCCTTGGTGATGCCCGGATAGTTTACGGTGGTGGAAAGCTCAATCGTCGGCGCCGATGATTCATCGGTGCGGAACTCGACCACATCGCCAGTTTTAAGCAGCCAGGGAGCCGGCACGTCGCCGGTTCGGATCGATGGCCCGGTCAGATCCATCAGAACTGCCACGTCGGTATCCTGGGCAACGGCCTCCTCGCGAATCCGTGCGTTGACGCAGCGCACCCAATCGTGTGAGGCGTGACTCATGTTGAGCCGAAAAATGTTGGCCCCGTGCTTGATCAGAGAGCCGATGCGCTCGGTGCTCTCGGTCGCAGGACCGAGCGTGACAAGAATTTTAGTTTTACGCATGAAAGTAGAAGGCGAGTCCCTTCGCGTATTATTTATTCAATCCGACGCGATGAGGCTCGCGTTCTGCTTCAAGCAGCAAACATGCCACGGAACGCGCGGCAGAAACGAACGACTTGCAGCCAGGCTCCTGCGCCAGCTCCGGAAAACTATCATCGAGAGAAGTGTCGAACTTCAGCTTCCACTCTCCTTTCGGCAGAGGAAGCTCGATGGCATTGCCTGTGGCGTTGAAGATCAGCATCAATGCGCCGCGCTCGCCGAGATCGAGCAGTGCTGCAAAAAACTTTCGCGTTGGTTCATGCCATTTGTGATGGCTCATCGGTTCGCCCAGTTCATCCAGCCAGTCGATGTCACGCCGTCCTGTGAAGGGATTGAACGCACCGGTGAAGTGCCGCGATCTGCGCAGTTCAGGATAATCGCGCCTGAAGCCGGTCATTCGCTGGGTGAATTCCAGAATCATGGATGCTTCTTCTGATCTGCTCCAGTCCTGCCAGCTCAGCTCGCTGTCCTGACAGTAGGCATTGTTGTTTCCCTTCTGCGTGCGCCAGCGTTCGTCGCCCATCGTCAGAAACGGCACACCCAACGAACAGAACATGGTGGCCAGGCTCGCTCGCACGAGTCTGCGGCGCATCGACTTGATTTCCGCATTTGGAGTCTCGCCCTCGATCCCGCAATTCCACGAATGGTTTTGACTGTCACCGTCGCGACTCCCTTCCAGATTTTCTTCGTTGTGCTTGTGATCGTAACTCCAGAGATCGCGCAAGGTGAATCCATCGTGCGAGGTGATGAAATTCACCCCCGCGTGCGGCGGGCGTCCTTGGGAACCAAAGATTTCATCACTGCCGCAGACGCGCTTGGCAAAGGAGGCTGACGCGGCATCATCACCCCTCCAGAAACAACGCACCCGGTCACGATATCGACCGTTCAACTCCCGCCAAGGTGGAGGAAAACCTCCCACTTGATATCCATGCGGCCCCAGGTCCCATGGTTCCGCGATCATTTTCACACGCGAGAGCACCGGGTCATTGGCTATGGCCTGGAAGAACGGTGCCTCGGGATCAAAGTGAGGTCCGCGTCTGCCCATGGTAGCGGCCAGATCAAAGCGAAATCCATCGACGTGCATCTCCTGAACCCAATACCGCAAGCTATCCAGAACAAGCCGCAGCGCAGGCGGCGCGGCGGCATTCACCGTGTTGCCACAGCCGGTGTAATTCAGCGTGTGCGCATCGTGATTGAGCATGTAGTAACCCGGATTATCCAGCCCGCGCAACGACAGCAGCGATCCGTTCTCATCGCCTTCGGCAGTATGATTGTAAACGACGTCGAGGATGACTTCGATCCCCGCACGATGGAGTTCGCGCACCATGGTCTTGAACTCGTCCACTTGCGCCTGAGGATCGCCCGCCGAGGCGTATTCCGGATGCGGGGCCAAAAATCCAAGAGTATTGTATCCCCAATAATTAGTCAGTCCGCGCGCGATGAGAAATCCGTCGTTCAGATGCAAATGCACCGGCAGTAGTTGCACGGCAGTAATGCCAAGTTCCTTGAGATAAGTGATCGCCGCGGGATGGACCAGCCCGGCGTAGGTTCCCCGAAACTTCTTCGGCACCTTCGGATGCATCTTGGTGAAGCCGCGGACATGCGCTTCATAGATGACCGTGTCTGGCCACGGAGTGCGCGGCGGTGCATCATCGCCCCAGTCAAATGCATCGCAAATCACCACGGACTTCAAGGCCACATGGGCGTTGTCCCGGGCATCCTGAGAACCATCCACCGCCAGGTTTTGCATCAACGAATTCCATGCAGGCAGACCCATGACTGCTTTGGCATAAGGATCGAGCAACAGCTTCGCTGGATTGAACCAGTGACCATGTGTCGGTTCCCAAGGACCGTGAGCGCGGAAACCGTAAAGCGCTCCAGCAGTGAGATCAGGGACGAAACCACGCCAGAAAAAATCCTCTCCGCGCTCCAGCCGCAGCCGAAGTTTCTCGCGCGCAGGGTCGTGCTCATCAAACACGCAGAGATCAACAGCATGTGCCGCACGCGAATACACCGCAAACGCAACACCCTCACGGCAAATGGTCGCGCCCGGCGCAGTCATGCGCCAGAACTCATCAGTCTTGAAAGAAAAAATCACCTGCCGCACATAGCAGCTTGGAGAAACCGTGCAAGCTATCGTGATGTTCCCCGTTCGTGATCTGGCTGCCGATTGATTGCGAATATCGTCTTGGCAAATTGAGAAATCCAACCTTGCGCATCGTGAGACTCGAAGGCATCACTGCTCTGATCATGATCAAACTTACTGGCATTGCAGACGAAGCGGGCGCGACGCTCGATGGGCAAATCAAAGCGCATCAGCAACTCGGCTGGGACAGCATCGAGGCGCGAGGCGTGGAAATCGACGGCGTGAAGGGCAACCTGCATGAAATTCCCGAGGCGACGTTTGAGAGAGCTTGCGAAAAACTTGCGGCATCGAACATGAAGATCAGCGGCTTCGGCTCGCTCATCGGCAACTGGGCGAAAAAGATTACCGATGATTTTTCTATCACCGAAGCAGAAATCAGCCGGGCCATACCTCGAATGCAAAAGCTCGGCACGAAGCTGATCCGCGTGATGAGTTACGCCATCTGCAAGAATGCAGACGGCAGCGATGCTGCGGAGCAATATCCCGCTGAGCGCATCCGGCGCATGAACGAGATCAACCGGCGCTTCGCCGATGCCGGACTCACCGTGGGGCATGAGAACTGCATGAACTGGGGTGGCCTGGGTGTGAGCTATGTGAAACGCCTTACCGAAGCCGTGCCCGGATTGAAGTGGGTCTTCGATACCGGCAATCCCGTTTTCAACGCGGACCGCGATCACCCCGGTAAAATGCAAGACTCTTGGGAGATGTATCAGGCCATCAAGCCGCACATGGCGCACGTCCATGTGAAAGACGCCCGCTGGAATCCGGCGAAGAAAGACGCCGACTACACTTATCCCGGCGAAGGTGACGGCCAGATCGAGCGCATCATGTCTGACCTCGTGAAAATCGGTTACGACGGCTACATTAGCATCGAGCCGCATGTCGCCGTAGTTTTTCACAGTGCTGGTGCGGCAGATGAATTGTCGCCGGAGCAGAAAGCGAAAGAGCAGTATGACAGCTACGTCAAATACGGCAGCATGCTCGAAGCGATGCTTGTGCGCCTCGGCGCAAAGCTCACTTGAATAATCCGCAGATTGACGCCGATTGAAGACTCTGGCTCTGTATCGGAATCGGTGAAATCTGCGTATTCTGCCGATTGTTTTTTAATAAAACGCAACAACCGCCTACCACTGCAAACCTTCCTCCCCCATGCCCCTCATCAACGAAAACTTCCTCAAGCTCAAAGCTGGTTACCTCTTTCCCGAAATTGCTCGCCGCGTAAAGGCGTTCACGGAATCCAATGCCGACGCCGCCAAGTGCCTCATCCGCTGTGGAATTGGCGACGTGACGGAGCCCCTGCCGGAGGCTGCACGCTATGCGATGCACGAGGCAGTGGACGAACTCGGTGTGCGCGATTCCTTCCATGGCTACGGCCCGGAGCAAGGCTACGAATTTTTGCGCAAGGCAATAGCGACTAATGATTTCCACGCGCGCGGCATCAATATCGAAGCCGATGAGATTTTCATCAGCGACGGTTCAAAGTGCGACACGGGCAACATCCTCGACATCTTCGGCAAAGGAAACAAGATCGCCATCACCGATCCGGTCTATCCCGTCTATGTGGACACCAACGTCATGGCTGGCAACACTCGCGACGCGGATGAAAAGACCGGTGCGTTCGGCGGCCTGGTCTATTTGAAATGTTCGCCGCGCAATGGCTTCGTGCCACCGGTGCCGAAGAAGAAAGTCGATCTAGTCTATCTGTGCTACCCGAATAATCCCACGGGTGCCGTCGCCACTCGCGAGCAGCTCACGGCCTGGGTGAACTACGCGCGCGAGCACGGCAGCGTGCTGCTCTTTGATGCTGCCTACGAAGCCTATATCCAGGATCCAGAGATTCCGCATTCCATCTTTGAAATTGAAGGCGCGCGCGACTGCGCCATCGAGTTCCGCAGCTTCTCGAAGAACGGCGGCTTCACCGGCGTGCGTTGTGCCTTTGTCGTTATTCCGAAAACACTCATGGGCACCACGAAAGCCGGGGCCAAACAATCTATCCACGCGCTCTGGTCGCGGCGTCACAGCACCAAGTTCAACGGCGCGAGCTATATCGTGCAACGCGGCGCCGAGGCACTCTACACCGACGAGGGCAAATCACAGGTCAAGTCGCTCATTGCGCACTACATGGGCAATGCCGCGCTGCTCGTGAAGGCTTGCAAGAAAGCCAAGCTCAAAGTCTACGGAGGTGCCAATGCCCCCTACGTCTGGGTGCGCTGTCCTGAGGGTGTGACCAGCTGGCAGATGTTCGACAAGATGCTGCATGAGGCGAATGTGGTCATCACCCCTGGTGCCGGCTTCGGCGGCGCAGGCGAAGGTTACTTCCGAATCAGCGCGTTCAACAGCCGCGCGAATGTGGAGGAAGTTTGCCGAAGGATCACGGAGCTGAAGTGACCTGGCGGCAAGTGTCAGGCAGGTTCAAGCCGGTTCAAGCCGGTTCTATTTTTCCCTCGCGTCGTCCATGATTGAAGCTAGGCTGCGCTACCCCTGATGCATTCCGAATTTGATTTTCATTACGCCATGGAGAACACCCAAGTTCTGCACGAGCCAGCCCGCCGCATCGACACGTTTGGCAGCACACGCTTCGAGTTCCAGCTCGTCAGCGAACTGATGGACAGCACCAACGTCACCCGGGTGCGCCAGGGCCGGATCGACGCCGAGAAACCCTTGATCTTCAAGCCCGAGGGCTTCGACAACTGGAGCTTCGATGGCTTCGGCGAGGAAGGGCAGGCTTTTGGCCAATGGTTCAAGGATCACATCAAGGACATCGCCGTCCTGCGCTATGGCTTTCAGTTCAAGCGCACTGATGTCAGCGAAGAACTGGTGCATGAGCCGATGGCCGCAGTCTGCGACCGGCTGGTGGGCGATACCCGTTCCTCCGGAAATCCGATGCGCGCCATCATCCAGGGCGTGGACGACACCTGGGAAATCTCACTGCTCAAGTTCACATTCGAGATGATCCAAAAGTCGCATAACATCAACATTTTCGACTTCAAACGGCGCGGCCTCATCGGCTGAGCCTCACGCGCGTCATGTCCAGGTTTAAGATCGTTCTGTTTTTTGTCGTCACCGGCCTGGCGGGTGCCTGCGTCGCCGCCGCCTGGTGGCTCTACACCCACGTCATCGGCGAAGACGCCGTGGTGGTGAAACAGATCAAACAGATTCAGGTCGAAAAAAAGACCGGACCCGATCCCAGCCTTAAGCGATTCGACAAGGCCATCGAGACTCTGCGCGAGAACACCGAGGAAGGGCGCGAAGCGCTCTATGAACTGCTGCGTTATTTCCCGGATTCCACCCGGGCTCCGGAAGCCAAGCGCATCATCGGAGAAATGAACCTCGATGCGCTTTTTTCTCCGAACCAGAACAGCACGCGCAAAGATTACATCGTCCAGCCGGGAGATTCACTGGGCCGCATCGCGAGCAAAAACGCCACCACAGTCGAGTGCCTGCTGCTGGCGAACTCCATGATGAGCAGCGCCCTGCAACCGGGCGACCATCTGTTTGTTTTCCCGCTCGATTTTGAAATCCTGGTTTCCGTGAACGCGAAGACGCTGGCGCTGCTCCGCCATGGCAGGTTCTTCAAAGAATACCAAGCCATCGAAGTGCGGCTGCCCGGAGGCTTTAAAGCCGGGGTCGCGCCGGCTCCATTGAAACCTGGTCAAAGTGCGCCACCCGCTGTGGAGGCAGTGACAGCCGCGCCAGCGACCAGCATCAAGGGTTCAAAAAAACATCATCCGCTTCCGCCTGCACTGCCGCCCGGTGAACTGACGTTGAATGACAAGGCGGCCTGGGTGGATGGCAAACGAGTGGCCCCGGCCAACTCTCACTTCATCGCTGCAGACAAATGGCTCATGGGAAGCCGGGCCGGATTCAATATTCGCGCCCTGCCTGTAGCCAAGCCGGTTGATGCGCCAACCACGCAAACCACATCTACCACCACGACTGCCAGCACTGCGAAGCCGCCCAAGAGCACGACCCATCCGGTAAAAGCTCCCAAGCCAGTCAAGGTTGTGAAACCCGTCATGGCGGCCGTCGAAGATGACGAGGACGCCACCGCCGCAGTGCCGGAGACGGGCGTCTTTTTAGCCCGTGAAGACATCGAAGAACTCTTTACGATCATCCGGCCCGGCACCAAGGTGCGGGTCGTCAAATAATCCACCCCGCAATTTGAACCCGTATGAAACAAGTTTTGGAATTTGAAAAACCGCTCGTGAAAACGCGAGAGGAACTCGATGAGCTGCGCCGCAAGCACAACGTCAAGCCCTCAGAAAAACTCGCCAGCCAGATCTCAGATTTGGAGAAAAAATTCCAGCGGCTTCAGGAAGAAATCTATTCGCATCTCACTCCCTGGCAGCGGGTGCAGATCGCCCGGCACACCCAGCGACCTTACATGCTGGACTATGCCAAGCTTTGTTTTGATGAGTTCGTCGAGCTGCATGGCGACCGGCACATTGGCGATGACAACGCAATGCCCGGCGGCTTTGCCACCATCGGTGGACGCCGCGTCGTGCTCATCGGCCAGCAGAAGGGCCGCGATACCAAGGAAAACTTGCTGCGCAACTTCGGTAGTGCACATCCAGAAGGCTATCGCAAAGCTCTGCGACTGATGCGCATGGCGGAAAAATTTTCCCTGCCCGTGATCGCCATGATCGACACACCCGGCGCCTTTCCCGGAATCGGTGCCGAGGAACGGAACATCGCCGAGGCCATCGCTTTCAATCTTCGCGAGATGATGACCATCAGCACTCCAATGGTCTCGGTGGTCATCGGAGAAGGCGGTTCCGGTGGTGCGCTGGGCATCGGCGTGACGGATCGCGTCCTCATGATGGAGAATGCCTACTACTCCGTCATCAGCCCCGAAGGTTGCGCCGCGATTCTTTGGAAAGATCGGAAACACGCACCCGAGGCAGCAGAAGCCCTCAAGCTCAGCGCCCAGCATTTGAAGGAACTCAACATCATCGATGGCATCATCCCCGAGCCTGCCGGTGGTGCCCATCACGATCACGCCGCCGCCGCGCTGTCACTCAAAACCGGACTGCTCGCTGCGATTGATGAACTTGCCAGCCTGTCACCGAAACAGTTGCTGGTGGAACGCTACGATAAATTCCGCGCCTTCGGTCAATTTACGGAAGCTGCTTAAGATCACCTCGCCCGGTATCGTCCCGATCAGTTCCATCTGAATCACGAAGATGGTGGGAAACGCAACGCCATTATCAGTTCAGTGATCCGCGAGGAATGAATCAAGACCACCAGGTAAAAGTCGGTGCCGCAATTCTTCCTTGGCATGGAGCTGGCTTTGCGATATAACGGAGGCCGTATGAAAAAACTCATCATTGAATTCATCGGCACCTTCATTCTCGTCGCCACTGTCGGCAATGCCATCGTCAGCGGTTCACCCCTCGCTCCACTCGCCATCGGCGCGGCCCTGATGATCGCCATTTACGCGGGCGGTCACATCTCCGGCGCACATTACAATCCGGCAGTGACCATTGCGGTCTGGCGCCGCGGCAAGATCGGCATGTTTGAAATGTTTTTCTACTGGGGAGCGCAGATCGCGGGTGCAATCGTCGCCGCTATTTTCGTCCGTTATGTTCATAGCGAAGCCGTGCTCGACATCGTGGCCACATTCTCTGCGCCGGCAAATGAGTTTCAGGCACGGGTTCTCGGAGCCAAAGCCAAGGTTCAGCCATCCGGAAGTGCACCAGGACACATCATCTTTGTGGTGGAAATGCTCTGGACCGCCGTGCTCGCATGGGTGGTCCTGAACGTGGCCACAGCCAAGCAGAACGCCGGCAATTCCTTCTACGGACTGGCCATCGGATTCACGGTCGTCGCTGGCGCCATCGCGCTGGGCGGCATCAGCGGCGGCGTCTTCAACCCTGCGGTCTTTATCGGTCTTTGCGTGATGAAGCTCAAAACCATCGGCGATATTTTCCTCTTCTGGGGTGCACAGTTCCTCGGCGGCATCCTCGCCGCCACCGCCTTCAGTTTCACGGTCGAAGACAAGTCATAAGCCCGACGGTCTTTTCAACTGGAACACTCCACGATCGAACCGGCTGCGATAGGTCGCGCAGAATTCCGACGACGTGCCCTTGCCTTCATAATGGTAAAGGCCGCCGCCAATGCCGGAAAGAATCTGGTCGCCCGAGAAGGTGAATCCGTCCTTCGTCGCAGCCACGCGATGCTCCACGGCGTAGCTGGCCGAGAACACTTTCATGAACGTGGCTTGATAGTGAAAGCGATAGGTATCTTTTTTATGTGTGCAGGGAGCGGCATGGAGTCGGGTGACAACACAGTGCAATTTTCCGGAATGACCGTTGACTTCGCTGCGCCAGGTTCCAAGCCAGGCGCCGGTAACATCCTTTCCTGATGCAGGCTTGCCGGCGGCCAATGATTGCCGCCATTCACGGTTGAATCCCGTCGCGCAGCTTGAAAGCAGCAAGACGGCGGCGAGAGCGGTGATTTTCATCATCTTGAAACAGTATTCGCTCAAAATACCGCGCAATCAATTCGTGAAGTCACGACTCCGGAGAATGAACTGGCGTGCAAGTCATGTCATGGAATGTTGCAGCGCGCCCGATGTCATTTTCACAGTTCTTCCACCTCTTCACCGATGTCTGCCTGCCGATCTTCGTTTCGGTCGGACTTGGATGGGCGATGGATCGGCGCTTCCATCTGCACCTCGAAAGCTTGGTGAAGCTCAACATCTATCTCATGGTGCCTGCGTTCATCTTTACGCGGGTTCTGGAGACGGAATTGAGCGGGCATGATGCGCTGAAGATCGTTGCCTTCGCCGCCGCGACGATTGCCGCGATGTTCTTTTGCAGTGTGATCACCGGGCGCGCGCTGGTATTGGCTGCGGGACAAAAGCAGGCGCTTTCGCTGGCCACCATGTTCTACAACTGTGGCAACTACGGCCTTCCGCTGGTCACACTGGCCTTCGGTCATGAAGGCGCGGCCGTGCAAGTCTATGTCCTGGCGACCATGAACGTTGCCACCTTTACGGTGGGCCTCTTTCTCGCGCAGCAGCGCCACGAATCTCCCGGCTCGCACCGACGCGCGCTGTTGATGGTATTGCGTCAGCCCACGCTCTATGCCGTCCTAGCTGGCATCATTTGTCGAAGCTACGATGTGCCGGTGAAAGATGTGACCTGGCTCTGGCAGCCGTTGAATCTATTGCAGGCAGGACTCATTGGATTCGCCCTGGTCACTCTGGGTGTGCAAATGTCGCAAACGAAACCTGCGCCATTTCGCATGGCACTGTGGTCGGCCATCAGCATCCGCCTAGTGCTGGGTCCGCTGATCGCAATCGCGCTGGTGTGGCTCTTTGAATTTCCACCACTGGTTGCGGCCTCTCTCATCCTGGCGGCGGGAGCACCGACTGCGGTGAACACCGCGTTGCTGGCTCACGAATTCGGTGGCGACGTTTCGTTTGCCACGTCAGCCGTTTACTACAGCAC
The DNA here is from genome assembly GCA_021413535.1 of Verrucomicrobiota bacterium. Lineage (GTDB taxonomy): Bacteria > Verrucomicrobiota > Verrucomicrobiia > Verrucomicrobiales > Verrucomicrobiaceae > VFKE01. The sequence goes on along the minus strand of JAIOQF010000202.1, from coordinate 3,058 downwards.
GCTGTTCAGCCTGGTGACGACGACAGTCAATCTGGCCCTGTTGCGATATTGGCTGGGCGGATAATCGCGAATGATCTCAGGCGTTGCGCTCCTCGAACTTCGCGTTGCCGGTCTCGAGGTGTTTTTTGTATTCCTTCATGCGCAAGGTCACGCGCTCTTCGATGCTGCGCTCGCCCAGACCTGTGTGCTCCGTTCCCACGAGGGCGACGAGCAATCTCACCATGGCCCGGACATCGTCCAGCATGACAAATTCCGGCACCACGGATTCGTCCTCGCCGATGTTATGATAGTTCCCTAATGGCACGCTCACGCCCGCACTGCGGATGCCGCAGGCTTGTAGCGCGCTGGCCTCGCAGGCGCCCGCGTCGAGCAGTGCGCGCTGGACACGAATGCCCTGCTCGGCGGCCGTGCGCATCAGTAGTTCGACCAGTAGATTATCGAAAACAGAAAGTTTGTCGCCCACACGGACGATCGGGCCTTCACCGAGTTCAGCGCCGTTGACCGGGCGGCTGTTCTCGACCGAGAGGAAAACGGCTTCCTTGCCGAAGGGCCAATGTTTGCCCAGATGCCAGGCACCGAGAAATCCAACTTCCTCCGCCCGGGTGAACGCTGCGTGGAAAGTCGTCTCAATGCCGAGCCGCGCGACTTCCTTGAAAGTTTCCACGATGATGGCGCAGCCGACAATGTCATCACAGGCGGCAGCCTCGACGCGCTCGTCGTCAATCTTCACTTCAAAACCGAAGGGCGCGATCTCGCCTGATTCACGCATCAGTGCGCGGGTCTCTTTTTTTTCTACGATTGATTTCGGCAGGCCGCCGAGAAATTCCCAATCGCTGTTTTTCCCATGAGACTTGACCCACGCCGGATGATCCATGTGAGCGCAGAGCACCCAAACTGGCTTGGTGCTTCGCTTGCCTTTGCGATAGGTGGCGATGAGATTGCCGAAGGCGTCGTTGCCCAGCTCCACATGAGGCACGTCCAGCAGTTGCTGTTCGATGGCGGCCCGCACATGATATTCATGAAACGGCGCGGTCGGTTGCGTCAGCAATGTCTTGAGGATAGATAGAAGCTCTTCGGCCATGCGCCACTTTAAGCACATTTCAGAAACCACCAAATAACATCGTGAAGAAGATTCGTCAGTCCCTTGAGACCGCAGCCGTGAGCCTCGCGGCATGGTTGTTTCCGAAGCTGCCCCGGCGCCTGGTGCTGCTGCTGGCCAAGGGTGTGGGTGCACTGGCCTATCTGCTGGATGCGCGTGGCAGGCGCACAGCTCATGAAAATCTGCGGGTGGCTTTCGCGCGGGAGCACATCTCGCCGGAACAAATCCGGCGCATTGCCCTGGGATCATATCAAACTTTCGCACGCACGTTTTTCGACTTCTTCTGTTCCCCACTTCTGACTAAAGAAAATTTTCATAAGTCCATTCACATTCGCGCCGAGGACGAAACCACTGAGGAACTGGCGCATAGTGGCAGCGGGATTTGGATCACGCCGCATTTCGGAAATTTCGAGCTAGTCAGCTATATCTGGGGCTTTCGCGGGTTTCCCTTCGTTCTGGTGGCGCAGGATTTCGACAACCCCGATCTGACTGCGATCTTCAAACGCTTGCGCGAGGGCAGTGGTCACACCGTCATTCCCCAACAGGGCGCGATGCTGCGACTGATGAAGACCCTTTCCAAGCACGGCTACGCAGCATTGCTCACTGATCTGAACATCAAGCCCGGCAAGATGGCGGCAGCGCTGCGCTGCTTCGGACTTCTGACCTGCTCCACAACCCTGCACACCAGCCTGGCGTTGCGCTTGAATGTGCCCATCTTCTCCTGCACCTGCGCACCTCTTCCGGATGGCGACTATCTGGTGCGGGTCAACCGCGCCTTTGTGCCATCGTCATATGACAGTCCCGCCGCCATGGCCCAGGCGGTGTGGGATGTGTTTGAAGAACGCATCCGTGAAACTCCAGAAGCCTGGATGTGGATGTATAAGCACTGGCGCTACCTGCCCACGCGCCAACCCGATAACTCGTATCCGAACTACGCCCAATACTGGAAGGAATTCGCCAAGCTGGTGCCTGGCTCTGGAGTCACATGAAAATGGCGCGTTGAAACGCGCCATTCACTGTTCATGGAAAAAGGAAGCGGATTACTCCGCGTTTTCCTGGACGTAACGAATCACATCGCCGACGGACTGAAGCTTTTCGGCTTCGTCATCTGGGACGTCGATGCCGAATTCTTCTTCAAATGCCATGACCAGTTCGACAGTGTCGAGGGAGTCTGCACCGAGGTCTTCGATGAATTTGGCTTCAGGAGTGACCTGTTCTGGATTTACGCCGAGTTGTTGGACAATGATGTCGCGAACTTTGTCTGGGATGTTGGAGTCTGCCATATTTGAGAGGGTTGCTGTTGTGCGCGGGAGCCTTAACGGGCGTGCTCCATTTCGCAACTGGGAAAATGAGATTTTTCACGAATATCCGGGGGGACAAAAAATACACCCGCAGGCATGAACGAGGCCAGAATCAAGGTGCGGCCCCGGAATCGCCGGGAGTTTCAGGGTCTGGCTCCTCCGGTTCCGGCACTTTTTCGATCAATTCTCCTTTGAAATGCCTCAGAAGACGTTCCAGAACCCGGCCCGCGCCAACGCCGTGAAGCTCATAGAGCAACCCGCATGACAGCGCATGCCCTGGAAAACGAACGCCTGCACCTTGCCAGCCTGCTGGAAGCCATTCAGTGTTGCGTTTATTTTCTGGCTGCCTCGGATCATCGGCTCACCTGGCCACTGACGGCAGCCTGCCTGAATGAGAACGAAAATAACATTGAGCTGTTTGAAACGCTCGCCGCCGTCAACAAGCGTTTTGCCAAGCTGCAAGACACCATGGACGCTGCCATGCGCCACGCCCGCCTCCTTGCTGGCGAACCGGGGGAAACTTTTCTCAAGGTACTGTCGTTCTACGAAAAAGGTGGTGTCATCGATTCGGTTGCTGCCTGGCAGCTGTGTCGCACCACAAGAAATCCGGCCGCCCACGATTCCGAAACGGAATATACCGAGATAGCAGAGCACTTCA
>JAIOQF010000201.1 GCA_021413535.1 Verrucomicrobiota bacterium | reverse complement strand
CCTCAATCAGTTCCCGCCGCCGGATGAGTGGAAGGAGCGGATAAAATTACAGGGACTTGATGAGCGCGCCCTGCGCGGACGCATCAACGATGAGGTGAAGCATCTCGATGCCATCGAAAGCTGGCTCGCGCAGCAACCCGGCAAGATCACCGAGGCCGATGCGAGGTCGTGGTATGCAGCCCACATGAAGAACAGCACGATCCCGGAGCGCATCCGCGCGAGCCACATTTTTCTGACGCGGCATGATCAAAAACAGCCGGATCGCAGGCTGGAGATCAACGAACTGCATCGCAAAATCACTGCAGGAGAAGCCACTTTTGATGAGCTCGTGATGAAATACTCCGATGATGATTCAGCAAAACTGCGCGGTGGTGATCTGGGCTGGTTCACCCGCGATCGCGTCCCGCCGGAGTTCGCGGAAAAAGTCTTCGCACTGCCCGTTGACGAAATGAGCGCGCCCTTCGAATCGCATCTGGGCTGGCACATTTTAATCGTGAAAGAGAAGCGGCCAGCGCGCGCGGCGACATTCGACGAAATGAAAGATGAGATCGCCGCGATGCAGGATCGCGAGTGGCGCGAAACTGCCGTAAAAAGACTGCTGGAGGATCTTCGTTTGAAAGCGAAGATCGTGAAGTTCGATGACCGGATCGCGACGATCTCGCCGGAATAGTGATTTCAAGTTTCGGTCGCGTCATTTCAATGCTTAATTGCGCGCATGTCTGGAGTTAGAATCAAGGATGTAGGCGTCATCGGCCTCGGGATCATCGGTTCCCGGGTGGCCTCCATTCTGCGCCGCAAAAATTTCAATGTCCTCGTCTGGAATCGCACGGCGCGGCCGGTGCCGGGATTTGTTTCCTCGCCTCACGAGATTGCCGAGCATTCACAGGTCATTCTGATCTTTGTGCGCGATGCAGAAGCGTTGCTGGAAGTGATGGAAGACATCAAGCCCGCCTTGAAGAAGCATCACGTCGTGTGCTGCCATTCCACCGTGAGCGCCGAGTCGGTGAAGAAAGCGGCGGCGCTGGCCGCGGAAATGGGCGCGGGATTCTTGGATGCGCCATTCACGGGAAGCAAGCTGGCTGCTGAAAAGGGCGAGCTGACCTACTACATCAGCGGAGCAGAAAGCGAACTGGAGAAAATCACGCCGGTGCTGGAGGCCAGCTCCAAAAAAATCCTGCGCTTCGGCCCGAAGGCGGGCGACGCCACGATCCTCAAAATCGCAACCAACCTGGTGAGCGGCGCGGTCATCAGCGCGCTGGCGGAGGCGCTGGCCATCACCCGGGAGCACGGAGTAGAGCCCGCGCGATTGCTGGAAGCATTCGAGGCCAATGCCAACTGCTCGCCACTCATCAGCATGAAATTGCCAGCCATGATGGCCTCGAGCTATGAAGCGCATTTCTCGTTGAAGAACATGCTCAAGGACGTGCGCTATGCGCAGGAACTCGCCAAGGCGGCGGAGCTGACAACACCAGTTCTGGACGCCGCAGCGAAGACGATGGAGAAAACTGCGTTCATGGGCAACGGAGATCGGGACTACTCGGCAGTTTATGAGAATCACAGCACGGCGACGACGCCAGTTGCTGAGAGCAAGATCCGCATCCGAATTGGAAAAAATCCCGCTCGTAACACGCTGGTGGCATCGGCCTTTGATCCGGCTCTGGAGCAGCCCGCCGTGGTGCAATGACTTCGGAATTGTTCCAGCAGATCGAACGCGGTGGAGCCGCAGTAGATTTATCCGTGCGCGCCAAGTGGCTGCTGACGGGAGCCGACCGCGTGCGCTATCTGAACGGCCAGGTCACGAATGATGTGCGCAAGGCGACTGCGGCCGAGGCGCTCTATGCTTGCGTCACCAACGCGAAGGGGCGCATCGAGGGTGACCTGTTTATTCACGCCGCGCCGGGGGATGCGCTTTGTTTGGATGCGGAACCCGGATTGCGCGAGTCACTATCAGCCCGGCTGGAAAAATACATCGTATCCGATGACGTGCTCATTGAAGACATAATCGGAGAATGGAAATTGCTTCACGCATGGGGAGATGCGGCGGACAAACTCGCGCAACATTTCGCCTCCTTTCCATCGGGAGGTGGTCGCATCGTGCGGAGCGATCGCTTCGGAGCAGCAGGATATGATTTTTGGCTGCGCCAGTCGGAACCGCTGCCGGATATTCTTTTGCCGCATCTATCAGCCGGGGAGATCGAGGTCTGGCGCATCTGCAGCGGAATTCCCCGCTGGCCGCTGGAGTTGAATGCCACCAGCTTCCCGCAGGAAGCCGGCCTGGAAATGCGAGCGATGGATTTTTCGAAGGGCTGCTACATCGGGCAGGAGGTGCTCTCCCGCATCAAGACCACGGGGCGGATGCCACGAAAACTTGTAAAGTTTCAGGTTCATGATCCCGCAGGAAAGACGCTGCTGACAGAAACCCCGGGCGCATCATGGCCGCTCTGGGTCCGATCTGCCGAAGGATTAAAAGAGGCTGGCGCAGTCACGAGCAGGTGCTTGCATCCGGTGCTTGACCAAGTGATCGGGCTTGCGTATGTCCGGCAGGGTCTGGAGCAAGAGCATTCTCTTTTGCTTGCGCCAGAAGGCCAGTCTAGTATCCTCATTGAAGTCAAAATATCCGGGTAATGAAGTTTAATCCATCCTCTTTCGGCATCGCCTTGCTCAGCGCGATTACGCTCGCTTCTTGTGATTTCACGGGTGGCAGCAGTGGCGGAACTCATTTGAAAAATCCTACCGTGGATCAAATGGCGGAGATGGAAAAGCAGTGGGGCGTTCCGCCGAAACCGGATCGCTCCCGCCAGCTTCGCCCCGCTGGAACTGATAACGCGACCCCGGCAACGAGTTCTGCGCCCGCCCAGATTAATTCGCCAGCTCCGGTTCCGCTGCCGCAGACTGAGCCCGTAGTGCCGCCTGTTTTTGAGCCGCCGCCAAGCATCACAACCGATCAGCTACAGCTTCTCAAGAAATAAGCGCATCGGCAATATTCCCGCCTCCGCATCAACGACCAACTCTCCCAATCATGAAGCTCTTCTACTCCCTCCTAATCTGCGCCGCGCTGGGCACCCAGGCCAGCCTTAACGCCCAGCAGTCAGTATCCAACGCCCTCAAAGGCAAATCCGCCGCGAAATCTACCACCAAGAAAACTGTCGCGGCGGATCCAGAAGCAGCCAAGGCCGCCAAGGAAGCAAAAGCCGAAGAGAAACAGAAGGTACATCTCCTGGCCGCAATCGAGTTCAAGTATGGCCGGGAAACTGGCGATGTGTTGTTCGAGCTCTTCCCAGATGCCGCCCCCAAGACCGTGGAAAACTTCCGCTCGAACGTCGAAAGCGGATACTACAACGGACTGGCCGTGCACCGCGCCGTTAAAGACTACCTCGTGCAGACGGGCGATTCCGCCAGCCGCGATGACAAAGCACGCGAGACTTGGGGACTCACGCAAGAGCGCACCATTCCAGGTGAGTTTAAGCGCCCCCATGTCGTCGGTGCCGTGGCCATGGCCCGCCGGGGTGACAATGTAAATCCCGATCGCAAGTCCGACGGCTCCCAGTTTTACTTCGTTCTAGGAAACATGAGCGCGCTCGATGGGCAATACACCGTCTTCGGCGAAGTAGTTTCCGGCATGCCCTTGCTGAAGAAAATCTCCCGTAGTGTCACCGACTCCAATGACTGCCCCGTGGTGCGCATTGAGATCAAGAAAATAAAAATCGTCGAGCAATCCGGACCGCTGGTCACCATGACCAATACATCAACTGGAAAACATAAAACCACTTTCAAGCCCGACGCGCTCAAGGGACCCTTCGAACGCTTCATTGATCGCATCTGGTAATCCTCGGAGTTTTCGAGCCCAGCCCAGTCTAACCGGCGGACACGCATGAGCCAGAACCGCTACGAAGTCCTCGGCAAAATCGCCGATGGCGGACTCGGTTCCGTTTTCAAAGCCTACGACCGCAATCTGCGGCGTGAAGTCGCCCTCAAACGAGTCCGTGCGGAATCACCCGAACAGGCGGAGCAGCAAGCGGAGCAGTTGATGGACGAGGCGCGGAATCTGTCCGCGCTTCAGCACCCGCATATCGTCACGATTTATGATGTTGGTCGCGATGAAGAAGGCGCTTACATCATCATGGAGTTGCTCAAGGGCGAAACGCTCGAGAACATCATCGAGCGTGGCGCACTCTCGGAAAATGATTTTCGGGAACTGGTCACCCAGTCGCTCGAAGGACTGGTCGCCGCGCACTCGCACGAGATGATTCATCTCGACATCAAGCCGCAGAATTTCATGGTCATCTGGCTGCCCAGCGGCAAGTTCCAGATCAAGATTCTCGACTTCGGCCTGGCAAAAATCGCCAGCCAGCCAACCGTCCAGGAAATGGACGAAGATGGTGCCATCATGGGCAGCATTTTCTTCATGGCGCCAGAGCAGTTCGAACGCGCCCCCCTCGATGCGCGCACTGACCTTTACTCGCTGGGCTGTGTTTATTACTACGCGCTGACCCAGCAATATCCCTTTCAGGGTGAAACCGGTCCCGAAGTGATGGCCAGTCATCTGTATCACAGCTTCATTCCACTCGCGCAGATGCGGCCGGATTTGCCGCCGTTCATTTGTCAATGGGTTGAGTGGCTCATGAACCGTTTGCCAGACCACCGCCCGGCGGCTGCGGCGCTGGCATACGATGTTTTCCAAACCGGAAATTTGCCAGCCAACGAGGCGATCCAGCCCGATGGAATGGTTTACGCCGAGCCCGTCATCGAGTCCGGCACGTCCACCAGTCCCATCGTGCGCCCCTCCGCACCACGGGCGAGCCGCCCCGGCATTCACCGTCCGGGCGTCACCACCGGAATCATCGGACATCGTCCCGCACCTAAACCCATCATCCGGCCGGTCAACATCGCCTCGGCCATGGCGCCGAGCCATCTGCGTCACAAAAAACCGTGGCCCAAATGGATCACGCTCGGCCTGCCCGTCACGATCATCGGCATCATCGCACTGGTCATTGCCATCCAAGCCATCGGAGCTTCCCGCCGCGCCGCGCGCTTTAGCGCCCTCGCCCAGATGGAAAAACCTGTCGGCTCCGCGGCTGATGTTCGCCTGCTGCTGGATTTTATCGAACAACAAAATCTCAGTGAAGAAGCTGGAAAACTCCTTGGAAGATTGCAGGACGTGGACAGCAGCAACAGCCTGATCGCCGGTCGCATGGCTCGCGTCAAAACCGCGTGGGGTAAAAAGAACCTCGCACTCGCGCTCGCCCAGCGCGACATCAAAGAAGGTGTTGATCCCCTCCTGGAACAACTCGGTCATACTCCGGAACCAGGCACACGCCTTGCCATCTGGACCGCGCTTGCCCGGCTCGGCTCCGCCTCGAATCATCCCGCTTTTCTCGACAAGGCCAAGGGCGCATCACCGGACGAACTCCGCGCCATCGAATCCGCCTTGGTCAACACGGCCCTGAGCGAGAACAACCCCTCAGCACGCGGAACAGATGTCTTGAACGCCCTGCGCGCCAACTCCGGCAGCGATGATGAACAAGCCATGCTCATCAAGGCACTCTGCCGCATCGGCAACAAGAACGCCCTGCCAGACATCATCAAATCGCTCCACAGCACGAACGTCAAGCTGCGCTATGCCGCGGCGCTGGCGCTGGGTGACTGGCGCACCGCAGAACCGGTCGCCGCGTTGATGGAAACGTTGAGCACAGAGAAAGACACATTCAACCGGCTCAATGCCATCGCCAGCCTCGGCAATCTCGCCCAGCTTTCCGGAGACGTGCCCCAGAGCGAGATCGCCCAAGCACTCATCACCGCCTACAATTCAACTGATGCCAAGCGCACCCAGAACCAGGTGCTCACGTCACTGGCCAAGGTGACCGATCCCGCAGCAGTGGCTTTTTTCAATGACATCAGCGCCAAAGACCCGCGCCAAAAAGCGGAGGCCGCCGCCGCTGTAAAAGCCATCACGCTGGTTCTCTCCAAGGTCGTGCCCGTCACTGACACCATGACCACGCTCCCAGCAGATCAGGCCATCCTCACACCCGGTCCGCTGACCGTGAACGATGGATCCATCACAAACTGGCTGGGACTCGATGACCATGTCGGTTGGCTCGTGAAAATTGACAAGCCCGGCGCCTGCGAAGTGCAATTGGTCTATTCGTCGAACTCATCCACGCCTGGCCGATACGACCTCACCTTCGGCAGAGAGAGCTTTGTTAAACCAGCCGAAAACACAGGTGGCCCGGCAAATTTTAAAATAGTTTCCATCGGCAGCGCCAGCTTCACCAAGCCCGGACTCTACCGGCTCTGGATCCGGCCTGTGGAGATCACCGCCGGATCGCAATTGATGCGGGTAAAGGAAGCGACCATCACCCCCGGCGGGAATTAATCAGACTGGCGATTGCCGCCCCCAGTCACACGGCAAACTCGCCGCGACATTCACTTCACTTGCTTATGGTGAATTCCTCCGTATTATGCCCGCCCCCTCGCGCCGACCAACCGTCCAGTAACCCGATCCACCATGTCTCCGAAGAATATCCGCAATCTCGCCATCATCGCCCACGTTGACCATGGCAAAACTACACTCGTCGACACGCTCCTGCGTGCCAGCGGCAACTTCCGCGAGAACCAGCAGATCGCCGAGCGCGCCATGGATTCCATGGATCTCGAACGGGAAAAGGGCATCACGATCAAGGCCAAGAACACTTCCGTTCATTGGAACGATCACATCATCAATATCGTCGACACCCCCGGCCACGCCGACTTCGGCGGCGAAGTGGAGCGCGTCATGAAGATGGTCGATGGCGTCATGCTCGTCGTCGACGCTTACGAAGGCCCCCAGGCGCAAACTCGTTTCGTCTTGAAAAAAGCTCTCGCTCAAGGACTGCGGCCCATCGTCCTGCTCAACAAAATGGACCGGCCCAACATCGAACCACAGCGCGTGCATGATGCTGTGCTCGAACTCTTCCTTGAACTTGAAGCCACCGAAGAACAATTCAACGCGCCCTTCATCTATGGCAGCGCCCGTGCTGGATGGGTCAGCGACAAGGTGGACGGCGAACATCATGAAATGGACTTCCTGCTCCAGCAGATCGTCAACAACATCCCCGCGCCCGTCGCTGAACCCGAAGGCTGCTTCGAGATGCTCGTGTCCAACATCGACTGGGATGATTATGTCGGCCGCGTCGCCATCGGAAAAGTCACTCGCGGTTCCGTGAAACTCGGTGATCGCGTTTTTCTCCTCGGCAAAACTGAAGGCGAAGCCGCCAAGCCAGTCAAAGTTACCAAGGTATTCCAATACACCGGCCTCGGCGGCAGCAGCGACAGCGCCGTCGGCATTGCTGGAGACATCGTCGGCATCAGCGGCTTTGAAGATGTTGATATCGGTCAGACCGTGGGCGGAGCCATCGACGCCAAGGCGCTTCCCTTCGTCGCTATCGATCCTCCCACCATTGTCATGCAGTTCGGCGTCAACGACGGCCCGCTCGGCGGTCGCGAAGGCGATCACGTCACCTCGCGCAAAATCAAGGACCGGCTCGACCGCGAGGCCAAAATGAACGTCAGCCTCTCCATCGCCGACACCGACAAGTCCGGCATTTTTAACGTCAGTGCTCGCGGCGCCATGCAGATCGCCGTGCTCGTCGAACAAATGCGCCGTGAAGGCTTTGAAGTTGTCATCTCCCGCCCCATGGTCATCACCCGGCGGATCAACAACGTCCTCTGCGAACCCTTTGAAACTCTCTACGTCGATGTGCCCGCAGAATCCATGGGCGGCGTCATGAAAAGCCTCGCCGAGCGCAAGGCCCGCATCGACGACATGAAAACCAACACCCACGGAGCCACCATCATCGCCACCGTGCCCACCCGCGGCCTCATTGGCTTTGAGTTCGACCTGATGAACCTCACCAGCGGTCACGGCATCCACAGCCATCTCTTCAAGGAATACGCCCCGCACGCCGGTCCCATGACGACCCGCAGCACCGGCACTTTGGTCAGCACCGAATCCGGTGAAGCCACTTCCTACGCCCTCGACACTATCCAAGTCCGCGGCAAGCTATTCGTCGGCCCCGGCGAAAACGTTTACGACGGCATGATCATCGGCGAGAACCCGCGCACTGACGATCTTCCGGTCAATCCCTGCCGTGCGAAACAGCTCACCAACTTCCGCAGCGCCGGTGCCGACAAAGGCATCCAACTCACGCCGCCGATCCGCTTCACCCTGGA
>JAIOQF010000272.1 GCA_021413535.1 Verrucomicrobiota bacterium | reverse complement strand
GCGTGCGGTTGATGAGGATGGCGGGGGTGCGGTCCATGAGATGCAAGATCTGAAGATACAAGACAATGGGAGGTAAGTCTCAAAACTTCTCGTCTTGAATCTTGCATCTTCCCGTTTACTAATGAGCATGGACCAAGTAAAAACCGTTATCACCGACATGCGAGCATTTGACACCGAGAGCCTCAAGGCCCGCCTCGGCGCATTGCGGAGGTATCTTTGACCTGCCGACACTAAAATCTGATCTGGCGGGGCTCGAAGATAAAATGGGCGCGGAAGGATTCTGGGATAGCCAGGAGTCCGCGAAAAAAGTCATCGACCAGGCGAATCAAATCAAGAACAAGCTCGAGCCGCTGGCCGCTCTGGAGGCCAAATTCGAAGATTTCATCGTGCTGGGCGAGATCGCCACGCACGAGAACGACGCCGCCACATGGATTGAAGTCGAGAAGGAATTCACAGCGCTGGAGAAAGCACTGGGCGATTTTGAACTCGCCGTCATGCTTAGCGGTGAATACGACCGCAGCGGCGCATACGTCACCATTCACTGCGGCGCGGGCGGCACGGAATCTTGTGACTGGGCGGACATGCTCCTGCGCATGTTCACCCGCTGGTGCGAGCGCAACGGATATAAGACGGAGATGGAAGATTTTGCTCCCGGTGAAGAAACCGGCGTGCGCAATGCCACCTTTCAAGTCACCGGCGACTACGCCTACGGCAAACTGAACTGCGAACGCGGCATCCACCGGCTGGTGCGCATCTCGCCCTTTGATGCGGCGAAGAAGCGGCACACCAGTTTCGCCAGCGTGGATGTGACACCGATGATTGAGGAAGACAGTGGAATCGAACTAAACGAGGCGGACATTAAATTTGAAACTTATCGCTCCGGCGGCAAGGGCGGTCAGAACGTGAACAAGGTCGAGACCGCAGTGCGACTTATCCACGTTCCGACAGGCGTGATTGTGAATTGCCAGGCCGAACGCACTCAGGGAAAAAATCGCAGCAAGGCCATGTCCATGTTGCGCGCGAAACTTTATCAGCTCGAAGAGGACAAAAAGAAATCGGAAATGGATCGGCAATACGGCGAGAAAGGCGGCAAAAAAGCAGGCGAGGCTGACGCTCAGGACGAGGTGTAGTTCGTCTTGCGATCTCTTCAATGGCGGTTGTTGCGATCTAACGCGGCTTGTTTAACGTGCGCCATGCAGGTGGATGTCATCACGTTGTTCCCAGAAGTCGTCACGGTTCCGCTCGGGGCCAGCATGATCGGTCGCGCCCAGGATCGGGGATTGCTGACGCTGCGCGTGCACGACTTGCGGGATCAGGGCATCGGCAAACACCGGCAGGTGGATGATCAACCTTTCGGCGGTGGGCCCGGCATGGTGCTGAAACCGGAACCTATTTTTGCAGCGTTGGATCCCTTGCGCACCAGCAAGTCACGGGTGCTGCTGCTGACACCGCAGGGTCGGCCGTTTCATCAGCGGGATGCCGAGCGGCTCAGTCGCGAGGAACATCTGATATTTCTCTGCGGTCATTATGAAGGAGTGGATCAGCGCATCGTGGAGAGTTGTGTCGATGAAGAATTAAGTATTGGCGATTATGTGCTCACCAATGGCGCGATCGCGGCTGCGGTGGTGATTGATGCCGTGGTGCGGCTGCTGCCGGGAGTGCTGGGCGATGATGAATCCGCCATTCAAGAATCTTTCGGCGCATCAGGATTGCTTGATCATCCGCACTACACCCGGCCGGCTGAATGGCGCGAGATGAAGGTGCCGGAAATTCTGCTGAGCGGCGATCATGCGAAGATTATCGCCTGGCGCGCGGAACAGGCGCGAGAGCGCACGCGGCAGAACCGTCCGGATTTGCTTTAGCAGCAGATGCGAAGGGGCGTTGGACAAGAGCCCCGTGCGGGTCTATGCTCACCACTCTTTTTATGGCAAATATGCGTGTCATCCTTTTGATCCTGGCCGGGCTTTTGTTATTTGGTTTAACCAGCACCACCGCCCAGCAGCCTGCTGGCGACGCGGGCGATCAATATTACAAAGGCTATCTCGTCTTCACCCAGGCTGAACGATTGGAACAAGCGAATGACATCCCAGGTGCCATTCAGAAATTACAAGAGGCTCAGCAAATGATCACCGGCGTGGCGCGGACTTTTCCAGCCTGGCAGCCGGAAGTCGTCAGCTACCGTCTCAAGATGATCGAACAGACACTGCAGCGGCTGGCGGGCAAGGGGGGTCAGCCAGCCATCGGAACCATTCCACCGATTCAGCCGTCCGTCATCACTCCGACGCAGTCATCGCAGGCTGGAGGAGCGAATCCCGGTGACATCATCAACCAGCAGTTCCAGGCGCTGCAAAAGCAGAACGCCGATTTGCAGAAGCAGATCAACGACCTCCTCACTCAGCGAAAAATCTACGAGGACGGCTATACAAACTCCATCCGGGAGAAAGAAAAGGTGGAGCAAGACCGCAATCTCCTGGCCAGGCAGAAGGCTGATCTGGATGCGCAAATCGAGAAGCTTTCCAAAGACACCTCAGGTTCCATGGCGGAACTGACCAAGCTTCGCAACGAGGCCAAGATGGTCAGCGAGATGGTCTCGCTGCGCGACCAGCAACTTTCTGAGAAAGACAAAACCATTGCCGCACTCCAGAGCCAGAACAAAACGAGCCTCTCGCGCCAGAAAGATCTGGAGATTGAGCTTGAAGGATTGAAACGCGACACCAGCAAGCCGGAGGAAGTTAAGAACATTCTCGCTGAGAATGCCCGGCTCAAGGTCGAGTTGAGCGCCGCGCGCGAGCAGGTGGACGCCTTGAAAGCCACGGGTGAAAAGAAGGATGAAGAAATTGCCGCCTTGAAGAGTCAGGTGGCGGGCATTCAAGATGATCTGGTCAAACTCCGCCAGGAAAACACCGCCTATCAGACCCAGGTCGCCGATCTCACGCTCAAGCTGAAAGAGGTGAACGCTAGGATGGAGAAGACGCCCGCCGGCAAGTCGATGGTGAACGCGAAGCTCGTGGAGGAAAACCGGATGCTGCACGACATCATCATGCGTGAACTGCGCCATCAGGAACGTCAGCGCCAGGCCAAGGAACTGGTCATCGCCGAGATGAAGAAGATGGAGAACGCCTCACAAACCTTGATGGACAACCTTGAGGAGATGACTAGCGCCCGCATCAAGATTGCGGCTGATGAAGAGAATCTATTCTCGGCACCAGAGTTGAAGCAACTTGTTGCCTCCATGGGAGTGCGCGCCACGATCATGGCAGAAAATGACACTGAAAAGAACGGCAAATCGAAAACGGATGCCGCCTCGTCCAAGGAAAAAGCGTTAAAGCCCGATCAAAAGCTTCTGCGTGATGCCGTGAACGCCGCTGACAAGGGCGACTTCAAAACTGCTGAGCAGCTTTATCAAGATGCCCTGCGGGCGAATCCGAAGAGCACCACGGCGCTCATCAGTCTCGCTGTGATCAAGCAGCAGCAGAAAAAGTATGATGATGCCCGGGTGCTGTTGCAGAAGTGCATCGCCATCGAACCAGACAACGATCAGGCGAACTACCGGCTCGGCGTCGGCTACTTTCAGAAGGGGATGCTGGAGGAGGCCCAGGCCAGTTTTGAGAAGAGCGTGGCCAAGAGCAATGACAACGCCCGCGCCCATCACTACCTGGGCATTATTTCCGGACGACTGGGCAATCGCCATCGGGCGGAGTCCGAGTTCAAGCAGTCGCTGGCGATTGACCCCAAATACGGCGATGCCCATTTCAATCTCGCCGTGCTCTACGCCACTTCCTCGCCGCCTGATTGGGATTTAGCCCGGAAGCATTATCAGAATGCGCTGGATCACGGTGTGAAAACTGATGCCGCATTGGAAAAGCTCCTGAAAAAATCCGAGACAGCTGCACCGGCGGACGCGAAAAAGGAGAAGTCCAGCACGGCGGCGCGGTAACTTGCACAAGCTGGTCCGGACAGTCCTTTGTGCGGCTCAGAGCTGATTAACGGCCGCACAGAGGACCGTGCGGATCACTCAAAATGATTTGACCCACTGCGTCCTGAGCGGTTACTTCGCGACTCTTTTCCACCCGAATTCATCTCATGCTCAAATTTCTCCGTCGACACAACAAGACACTTTTCCTCGTCGTCACCGCCATTGTGATCATCAGCTTCACCTTCATGGGGAGCTACACGAAGACTGGCAACCGCCCCGGCACCGTCGATGACCTGGCCTTTACGATTCATGGTCAGGAGCATGACTTCGCTGAATACAACCGGCTGTCCAGGTATTACCAGATTTCCCAAAGCCTCAGGCTTTCCTTGTTCGGCGGGCGCGCGGGCTTCGCCGATTCATTGGTGAATTTCGCTCCGCGCTTCAAGGCGCGCGAGGAAATACCGCGTGATTTTGTTTTTAACTTGATGCTGTTGCGGTATGAACTGGAGAAAAACGGCATCCACGCCTCGGATGCGGAGGTTAAGGAGCAGTTCCGTTCCCTGCCCGTATTTCAGACGAACGGTGAACTTGATCGTGCGAAGCTCGAGGGATTCGAGAATTCCATCGGCATTTACGGCATGCGCGTGAGTGATGTTTATGATCTGATCCGCGACTGGCTCGGCCTGCAGAAATTGATCACGGTCGTGGCGGGCAACGCAGTTCCATCTTCTTATCTGGCCAAGCAGTTCTATGCCGCCACCTGCCAGACGATTCAGGTCGCGACCATTCCCTTCGTGCTGGAAAATTTCAAGAAGACCGCAGAGGTTTCTGATGATGAAATCAAAAAATACTTCGAGCAGAAGAAAGATCAGTTCAAGACCGCTGAAAAACGGGCGGTAAGCTTCGTCTTGTTTGAAACGCCGCAGGGTTTGGACAAGCTGACGGTCGAGGAGCGGATCAAGAAAAACGGTGAATACAGCAAGGCCGTGGAAGATTTTTCCAACGAAGGCTACGCGGGTCGCTCGCTGGATGAACTGGCCAAGAAGCATGGCAAGGAAATCAAGAGCCTGCCCGCCTTTGCTCAGACGGAGTTGCCGGAAGAACTGAAGAAGGAGCAGGAGCTCGCCTATGAAATCTTCCGCAACGATCCGAAGAAGCATCTGGTGAGCGATCCGGTGCAGTCAGAAAAGGGCTACTATTTCTTCACCGTGTCTGAAGTGCAGGAATCAAAGCCGCAGGAACTGGCGGACGCGCAACCCAAGATCAAGGAAATCCTCATTGCGCAAAAAGCGCAGGAAGCCATGATGAAAGCCGCGAACGACGCACGGAAAGAATTGGGGGACGCTATTCAGGCCGGGAAGAAATTTGATGACGCCGCCAAAGAGGCGAAATTGGAGCCGCAGAACCTGCCGGAGTTCACGCCGACCGAGCCGCCCAAGGACTTGGGAGATGACGGCTACAAGATCACGGCAGAGGCCCAGCAGACACCTGCGGGAAGCTTTTCCAAAAAACTGTTGGAGACCGATAACGGCGTGCTGCTGGTTTTTGTGAAATCCAAGGAGCTGCGGAAACGCGAGGACAGCGCCACGATGCGCGTGCGGATTGATGAATCGCTGGCCGTGCTGGCCCAGCGCGAACTGATCAGTGCGTGGTTTGATCGTCGCCGTGATGATGCGAATGTGAAATCGAATCTACCTGACCGGATGTGAGCGATACTTCCGTTCAGCGTGACGCTCTCTACGACGATGCCAGTGGCCACGTTGCCATTGGTGAGATGGAGGAAGCAGTTGTGCTGTATCGGCAGTGTGTCGCGCTCGACCCCCAGTTCGCCGATGGCTGGCACGCGCTTGGCATGGCGCTTCTGAAAACGGAAAATATCAAGGAAGCCATCGGTGCCGGGATGATGGCCACCACGTTGCGCCCGAACGATCTTCTGGCCTGGACTGCGCTTTCGCAAATGTATGTCAAAAACGGCCAGATCGCCGAAGCCGAGGATGCCAAGGGCAAGGCGAGAATCTTGTCGCTGGGCGGCAAGGTGGTGAAGGAGTGAAATGTGAGGGGTTATGAGTTATGTGTTTTGAACAGACAGCACATTCGTGCGAAAGAGATAATGCGACCCCTAGCTCCTAACAATTAACTCCTAACTTCTAACCCATAACTGCACTCTTGAACGCGAAGCCTTACTACATCACCACCGCGATTGATTACACCAACGCAGCGCCGCATATCGGGCATGCTTATGAAAAGGTGCTGGCGGATGTGATGACCCGGTTCCAACGGCTCAATGGTTGTGAAGTCTATTTTCTCACCGGTGTGGACCAGCATGGACAGAAGGTGCAGAAGAGCGCGGAGAAGGCCGGGCTGTCGCCGCAGGACTTTGTCTCCGGTATCACGGAAAAATTCGTCGCGCTCTGGGACAAGATTAACGTGCGCTACAACGGCTGGGCGGCGACGACCGATGACAAACACAAGCGCGTAGTGCAGGCGCTGCTGCAAGAGTTGCTGGATCGCGGGCAGCTTTACAAAAAAAGTTACCAGGGTTTCTACAGTGTGCGGCAGGAGCAGTTTCTGACTGACAAGGAGCGCGGTGCCGATGGCAGCTACGGCGAGGAGTGGGGCGAGGTGGTCGAGATCGAGGAGGAGAACTGGTATTTCAAACTGAGCGAACACATCGACTGGCTCCGCAGCTTCATCCAGTCACATCCAGATTTCATCACGCCCGCCTTCCGCGCCTATGACGCGCTCAATGCGCTGGAGGGTGGACAGGATTTGTGCATCTCGCGACCGAAAGAGCGCCTGAGCTGGGGCATTCCGCTGCCTTTTGACAGCCGCTTTGTGAATTATGTCTGGTTCGATGCGCTGGTAAATTATGTCAGCTTCGCCGGGTATCTCGCGGATGAGGTGGGC
>JAIOQF010000191.1 GCA_021413535.1 Verrucomicrobiota bacterium | reverse complement strand
CCGACATGGAGAAACGACTGCTGGAGATGGGCTTTGTTCGAATCGGCGGCGAATGGTTCAATGCCTGGGACATGCCGCCCGAACCGAAGAGTCCCGTTGCAGGTCAGCCACTATCAAAGTGATGCTAGTCGATACTCACGCTCATCTCGCTTCAAAGCAGTTCTCGGATGATCTTCCGCAAATCATGGCGCAGGCTCGCGCAGCGGGAATGAAGCGCATTATTTGCGTGAGCACTAACCTGGAAGATGCCCCCGCGGTGCTCAAAATTGCGGAGACCTACGATGAGGTTTTTGCGACGGTGGGCGTTCATCCCTGTGATGCAGATTCGGTGACTGACGGATCGTTCATTGATGTGCTTCGCGAACTGGCGGCACATCCGAAAGTGGTCGGGATGGGTGAGATCGGTCTCGATTATTTTCATCAGCCGCCGGATGGATTCACGCTTGAAACTTGGAAGGCGCATCAAGCTTTCGTGTTGCGAACGCAGCTGGAACTCGCCGCGGAACTCGGATTGAATGTGGTGCTGCATAACCGCGAGAGCTTTGCCGATCTCTCTGCGCAGGTGCTGCCCTTCCACGGTCGTTTGCGGGCGGTGCTTCACTGCTTCACTGGCACCTACGAAGATGCGAAGCCGCTGGTGGAACAAGGACATCTGGTGAGTTTCACCGGCATCGTCACTTTTAAGAATGGGCAGATCATTCAGGAATGTGCTCGCGCGGTTCCAGACGGGAGTTTCATGCTGGAGACGGATTGCCCATATCTTGCGCCCATGCCGCATCGCGGACAGCGCAATGAGCCAGCTTACGTCGCGCATACGGCGGCGTTTGTTGCTGGATTGCGTGGAGTCACCATGGAGCACATCACGCGGGTAACGGGTGCAACGGTGGACGGATTTTTTCGCAGACCTGGCAGTGCTTGAAGTGCAGTGTTTATTTGTGATGGATCTGGCGGCGATAATCTCCGCGACTGAAGAATTTCTCCAGCCAGACATACATGATGATGAAAAAATAGCGGCTGCCCATTTCTTTGAGCTTGAGCTTGGCCTCGCCAGTGCGGCGATTCTTCCAGCTGATCGGCATGACGGTCCAGGAGTAGCCGCGCACGATAGCCTTGAGCGGGAGTTCCACCAGAAGATTGAAGTGCGGGGCGATCAGCGGCCGGCAGCCTTCAATGACGGTGCGGCGGTAGGCTTTGAAGGCGTTGGTGGTGTCGTTGAGATTGATGCGGAAAATGATGCGGATGAAAAAATTGACGATCCGGTTCATGAAGAGCTTGAAGCCGGGGTAGTCTGTGGTGCTGCCGCCTTTGATAAAGCGGCTGCCAAAGACGCACTCCCAGCCTTCGTTGAGCATGTCCCAGTAGCGCACCACATCGTCGGGACTGTCGCTTTCGTCCGCCATCATGATCACGGCGGCATCGCCTGTCATGGCGTCCAAACCAGAGACGATGGCGCGACCGATGCCGTACGGGCCTTCGTTGTTGACCGGGTGAAGCTGCGGGATGCGCTTTTGGAGGTCGAGCAGGAGGTTCCAAGTGCCGTCCTTGCTGCCGTCGTTCACGACCACGATTTCATGGGGGACGCCACGGGCTTCGAGCGTGGCATGGAGATTTTCCACCGTGGTGCCGACGCTGCCTTCTTCATCGCGCGCGGGAATGATAATGCTGAGCAGGCGCAGCGGTGCGAGAATGGTGGAGGGCGCGGGGTGCAAAATAATGGGGGGCAGACTTGGAGAATTTCTTTGCGGCGTCAACGAAAAATCGTAGCGTCCGGCGCACATGAAAATCGCCCTCGTCACCGGCTCCTGCGGACTAATCGGGTCTGAGACCTGCAAACGGCTTCACGCCGAGGGCTACGCCATTGTTGGCGTGGATAATGACATGCGCCGGTATTTCTTCGGTGACGAAGCTTCCACGGCGAAGACAGAAGTCGAACTGCGCAAGAAACTTCAGATTTACACCCACGAAGATGTCGACATCCGGGATTGGGACGCCGTGAACCAGCTGTTTAAGAAATTTGGTTTTGCCGTCGGCGTGGTGATTCACACGGCCGCGCAGCCTTCGCATGACTGGGCCGCCAAGGAGCCGCGGACGGATTTTGCGGTCAATGCCATCGGCACCATGAACCTTCTCGAAGCCACCCGGCTGCATGCTCCGGAGGCCACGTTCATCTTTACCAGCACCAATAAAGTTTATGGCGACACGCCCAACCGGTTGCCGCTTATAGAAAAGAAGACGCGCTGGGAGATCGACGAAAAGCATCCATTCTTCGAGCGCGGCATTGACGAGTCGATGAGCATTGATGCCACCAAGCACTCCATCTTCGGAGCCAGCAAGGTCGCTGCCGACGTGATGGTGCAGGAATACGGTCGCTACTTCGGCATGAACACCGGCGTCTTCCGCGGCGGCTGTCTCACGGGCCCGGCTCATGCCGGTGCGGAGTTGCACGGATTTCTGGCCTATCTCATGAAATGCACCGTGACCGGCAAGCCGTACAATGTTTTCGGTTACAAGGGCAAGCAGGTGCGTGATAACATCCATAGCGCCGATCTGGTGGACGCTTTTGTTCACTTCATCAAAGCGCCGCGCCCTGGCGAAGTCTATAACATTGGCGGTTCACGCCATAGCAACTGTTCCATGTTGGAGGCCATCAACCTTTGCCAGGAAATCAGCGGCAAGAAATTGGAGTGGACTTACAAGGAAGACAATCGCATCGGCGATCATATCTGGTGGGTCAGTGATGTGGCGAAGTTCCAGTCACATTATCCGAATTGGAAATATCAGTATGATCTGCGTGGGATACTAAAGGAGATACATCAGGCTTGCGTGGGGTAGGTTATATCGCGCTACGACGCGGAGGTGTTCATCCATTCCGGATTTGTTTCCGCAAACTTCGCCACTTCTTCAAACAACGCCTCACGCGTAATTTGCGGTTTCCAATCCCAAGCTTTGCGAGCTATTTTGTCGTCAAGAACGATCCAGCCGATGTCAAAAGGACGCTCGCTGCCATCGTGCGTGACTTCTTGCTTGGTGCCGAAGCGCGCGGCACACCACGAGCTGAGTTCTGCGAGCGAAAAGGTGCTCTCGTTGCCGCCGCCGACGTTGAGCACGCGCGGCACTTCCGGTTTGCTGGAGCCGGCGTGAAGTTGTTTTAGCAGCAATGTGGCGAGATCATCGGGATGCAGCGCGTCTCGCACTTGATGGCCGTGACCGCCGAAGCCGAGATATTTTAGCGGGCGTCCTTCGCGCCATGAATGAATCCAGAAGGCGACGATTCCCTGGTCAGCTTTCCCGAATTGTCCGGGGCCGGCCATGACGCCGCAGCGGTTGATCCAGACAGGAAGATTAAACGCGCCGGCGTATTCCAGCGCGAGGTCTTCGCTCATTTTCTTGCTCACGCCATAGAGCGAGAGCGGGGGGGTGGTGTTGAAGCTTTCATCAACGCCGCGTGGGGAGACACCTGGTGGCAGTGGTTTTTTATCATCGAGAACAAAGCGCGAGCCTACGGTGCGCAAGGGTAGCTGGCTGAGTGGCTCCACGCCATAGACCCGGCTGGTGCTGAGAAGTATAAAACCCGCGCCGCGCGCGCGGCAGAACTCCAGCATATTTACCGTGCCGTTGAGATTGTGCTCGATGACCTGGCGGCTGCTGGTGCGACCGTCCACGCCAGCGAGCACGCTGGGATTGGCTGCGGCGTCGATGACCCAGTCCACATCTGAAAGGGAATCGAAGTCACTCGCATTGCGCACATCGCCGTGAATGAACTTCACGCCGAGCTCTTTCAGGACTGCGCGGTTTTGTTCGCTGCCAGCGCGGCAGAGATTGTCCAGGCCGGTGAGTTCGGCGTTTTCCAGCGACTCGCGGAGCTTTCGCAAAATGCGGGTGCCGACAAATCCGCAGGAACCAGTGACGAGGATGCGCATCGTTTTCGAGAACATGCGTGCGGAGCCTTGTCAAGTCTGGCTGTGGTTGACACAATTTTGTCGAATGCCTATGTTCTCCGATTCATGACCCAAACTGAAGTGAAGGAGGTTCTCGCCATGAAGCCATGGAAAACACGGGTCTGGCATGGCTTGCTCTGGATGCTGGCTTTTGCGCCTTCGATCGTGGTGCTGATTCTCATTATGCGGCTTAGTCTGCCGCTGCCTTTTTTTGATTCTTGGGATTTCGTGAAGCAGTATCAATTCTGGTGCGAGGGAAGCTACAGTTGGACGGGGCTGCTGACACCCCATAACGCCCATCCAAGCGCCATCGGAAAGCTGTTTTACTTTGCCGTGCTTCATTTTGCCGGTGGTAATGTCGCGCTGCTTCCGCTGCTCTCGTGGCTATTGTCACTATTAATTTCAATTGGCGTGATGGTCTTGTCCCAGTCGCTCTGGCGGGGGCGGCCTGCGTTCGGAGCTTGCTTGATGTTTCTGGCCAACCTTTCAATTTTCACCTTGGTTCAAGGTCACGCCTGGCTTTGGGATTTTATTTTCCAAAATTTTATTCCGGGTGCATGTCTTGTCGGTGGATTGCTGGTTTTGAATCATCCGCATGTGGCCGGGTGGCGCTGGTTCGTCGCGACGCTGCTGGCGCTGATGGCGGTTTTTTCATTTGGCACGGGTTTTGCCGTTGGCTTTCTCTTGTTGCCGGCGCTGGGCATGGCGCTGGATCGGCGGAGCTTTTCATCACGAGTTTCTCTGATGCTGTTCTGGGCTGTCATGTGCGGCGCGGCGGGCTGGCTGGCACTAAACGCTTTTGGCCATGCCATCGGAGAAAAATCTGCCGCTGATTTGTTCTCGCGACCAGTTGCCAGCCTGCAATACATTCTCATTTTGCTCGGTCATACATTGGGGCGTGGCACCGTGGTGGGGCCGGTGACACTGTGCACCGTCTGGGGGGCGGTTCTGCTCATCACTTTTATCGCGTGCAGCTGGCAAATATTTGGGAGTCGTAATCAGGCGCTGATCCGCCAGTCCTGGCCTTGGATGGTATTTTGTCTCTGGGCGCTGTTTAATGCACTCGCGATCTGTTTGGGCCGATTCCGTGCGACGCTCGATACCGGGCTGGCCCCTCGCTATGCCACCTTCATGATCTTCATGCCGCTGGGCGTGCTCATGCTCGTGGCAACTGTGAGGCAGATTCGTGATGCTGGCGTGGTGGGAAGATGGATTGGCCGGGCGGCTCCATTCGCGGCGGTGCTGCTGCTGGTCGCACATTCACTGAGCTGGATTGCAGGAGCGCATGGGATGGAGTTATTCCATCGAGTCATGGAGTCGAGCAGAACTTCACTCCAATTCATCAATGTCTTGTCGGTAAAACCGAGTGCATTTTTGGATCTGAAATATACTCCAAGCACGACGTCTG